>JBKJWG010000099.1:0-5414 GCA_046716985.1 Anaerolineales bacterium
TCATAACCCGAAGGTCGGAGGTTCGAGTCCTCCCCCCGCTACTAATTCGCTTACTGGAGACCATCAGGTCTCCGGTTTTGTTAAGGGAACAGATTGGCTATGAGAGAAAAACCCTCAATTCTCCTTAATAGCGCGCGAGAGTTAGCGGTTCGAATGCATAAAGGGCAGGTGGATAAAGCCGGGGAAGATTACTTCTTTCACTTAAGTCGAGTGTCGGCCATGGGAAAAACGGAGGAAGAAAAGATAGTTGGTCTTTTGCATGATTTAGTGGAGGATACAAGCGGCACTCTGGAGGATCTTAGAGAAGCAGGATTTCCCAAAGTTATTGTCGATGCCGTTGATTCTATGACTAAACGAAAAGGAGAGAAATACTTGGATTATCTTGCCCGGGTGAAGTCCAATCCTTTGGCAAAAGTCGTGAAACTAAATGACATTGCGGGTAATTCGGCACCGGGCCGAATCAATAAAATATCGAAATCTGACAGAGTTAGGCTTGTTAAGAAATATCGCCTTGGGACGAAAACCCTATTGGCGCCCTAGTTGGGCGCTCCCAGCAACCTTGTTTATAATAAAGTGAAATCCGCCTAGTCGAGGAAGAATATGGAAGCACAACAATTCAAACCGTTTTTGCAGATTTTGCCTGTACTTGTCCTAGATATTTCGCCTGACCGTGTGCTCCTGAGCCAGGGGTTGTTCAACAAGAAAGAGCGCTCAGTTCCTATGTCGAAGATCACCGACGTTTCGCTGCAGCAAAACTTTTTCGGCGGCCTCTTCGGGATAGGTAACCTTTACATCCAGACAGCTGGCAGCGCGGATGCCGAGATCGTCGTCAAGGGATTAGCGCGCGCCCGTGCCGCTCGCGATTTATTGCTCAGCTATATCGCCAAGGCCGACTAAGTAACGCACAAAAAAAGGCCGCCATCGGGCGGCTTTTTTTTTGTGTTGAGTCGTTTGTGTTCATAATCACTTAATCCTGCGCGGTTACATTGATCCGACCGCCTCAACAACCTTAGAGGAGAAAATATGCGCCGTCGAACTCTCATTATCCTGGGCTCCATCGCCCTGGCAGGTATTTTGGTCGTGGGTGGGGCGGCCGCCTTTGTCTTGCGCACACCTGCCGCGCCCAGCGGCGAACTGACCGCCATACCACTCGAAACATCCACAGAAGCCGCCCAAAGCACTGAGGCAGACGCCGGCAACGGTTTGGTCATCGCCGAACTCGTCCAGTCCGAAAGCGAAGCGCGCTTTATCGTCGGTGAAGTACTCCAAGGCTCCCCCAAGACGGTTGTCGGCGTTACCAATCAGGTGGCCGGTCAGATCGTGATCGATCCCAACAATCCGGCCAACGTGCAAATGGGCGTCATTCAGGTGAATGCGCGCACGCTGAAGACCGATAGCGGCTCGCGCAATCGAGCCATTCAGAATCTGATCCTGGACACCAGCAATTTTGAATTCATCACGTTTACCCCGACCGGTTTTGTAGGCTTGCCTGCCAATGCTCAGATTGGCGATACATTTTCATTTCAAATTCTAGGTGACCTTACTATTCGCGATGTCACCTGGCCCGTCACCTTCGATGTGACCGTGACAATCGAATCAGACACGCGTATGAGCGGCCTGGCAACCACCAGCATCCAGCGTGCCGATTTCGATCTGGAGATCCCACGCGTGCCGCAGGTAGCGTCGGTTGAGGAAGTTGTGCAGCTCGAACTGGAATTTGTTGCCGAAGCCGTTCAGTAAACCAGCAGTCTTATAATCAAAATAGTTATGAACCTTCGCCAACTCGCCGCTTGGGCGGGCATGCTCGGCTCCGCCTTGTTCGTTGCGGTGTTCACTATCGAAGGCTGGCAGCGCCCCAGCTACGATGCAAAGGCCATGTTCATCAGCGAATTGTCGCTCGGCCCGCGCGGTTGGATCCAAATCGCAAATTTCATTGTGCTCGGCATTCTGTTCCTAATATTTGCGCGCGGCGTGGCGGCTGAGTTTCACGAAGGCAAAGCCTCCCGCTTTGGGCCGCTGCTGCTTACCATTATCGGCTTCAGCTTCCTGGTTTCCGGGCCGCTGGTCATGGACCCGAGGACGACACCCATTGACCAGGTGAGCTGGCACGGTATCCTGCACGGCATTTTCGGGGCGCTGGTGTTTTCGCTATCGCCGGTTACCTGTTTTGTCTTCCTACGCTGCTTTCGCGTCGACCCCAAATGGCGCTCGATGTATGTCTGGACCCTGGTCGCCGCAGCGATAACAACGGTGGCGGTTGTTCTTCTAAGCGCTGCCACTAAGGTCCCCACGCCGCCTCAGGTTCTAACGAATTGGCTGGGCGTGATTCAGCGGGCGCTGATCATTCCTTTCCTGGCGTGGGCATTTATTTTTGCTTATACGCTTGGAAAGAAAAGTAACTAAGATCCGGGATAGAAAGCTAAGCAGCTACTTTCATAACCTCACTCGAAGCTAATTCTTCTAATATTTCAATTATACGTGCTTGCCAGTCGCGGCCTTCGATGCCGGCCAGCCACACCGTGTTCTTGCTGGTGCGCACGCCCGGCCCCAAGTCAGGGAATTCGCGCGGCAGTTCGTTCTTGCGCTGGCTCGGGTAGCGCAGCGCTAGCTGTTTGTTTTCCACGCTTATCGAAACAATGCCGGCTTTCTCTGCCAACACTTTTACTTTGAGCTGGTAGAGCAAGTTGAGCACATCTTCGGGAGGGGCGCCGAAGCGGTCGCGGAATTCTTCGTCGAGCGCTTCGATCTCGGCCAGATCGTGCAGGTCGGCCAGGCGGCGATATAGCTTGAGCCGCATGGCCTTATCGGTGACGTACTCGGGAGGAATCCCAACCTCGATCGGCAAGTCAACGTTGATAAGCGGGTGATACAAAGTGATCTGGGTGGCGCCCGATTCCGGACTTAGTCCGCCGTGGCGCTTGAGCTCGGTAACGGCCTTCGACAATAGCCGCGTGTATAGATGAAAGCCGACCGCCGCGATGAGGCCGTGCTGGCGCGTGCCGAGCAGGTCGCCGGTGCCGCGGATCTCCAGGTCGCGCATCGCCACGGAGAAACCGGCGCCCAATTGTGTGTTCTCGGCGATGGTCTCCAGCCGCTGGCGGCCTTCTTCGGTGGCGGCGTGCTGCGAGTGGCGAAAGAAGTAAGCATAGGCGCGTTGGGCGCCGCGGCCCACGCGGCCGCGCAGTTGGTAGAGCTGTGCCAGGCCGAAGGCATCTGCGCGGTCGACGATGAGTGTGTTGGCGTTGGGAATATCCAGTCCGGATTCAATGATCGTGGTGGTCAGCAGTAGGTCGATCTGGCCGCTGGTGAACTCGGTCATACGCCTGGCCAGATCCTTTTCTCCCAATTGACCGTGCGCCACAGCAATACGCACTTCGGGCACCACGCGCTGGATATGGCGGCGCACACCTTCGATGGTGTGCACGCGGTTGTGCACAAAGAAGATCTGCCCGCCGCGATCCAGTTCGCGCAGCACCGCGCGGCGCACCAATTGCTCCGAGTACGGCCCCACGTGCGTCACCACCGGCAGGCGCTCTTCAGGCGGCGTGTTAATGGTGGAAATATCGCGCACGCCAGTGAGCGCCATGTACAGTGTGCGCGGGATGGGTGTGGCCGTCATGGTCAGCACATCCACTTCATTACGCAGCTTTTTGAGATGCTCCTTATGAGTCACGCCAAAGCGCTGCTCTTCGTCAATGATTACCAGCCCTAGATCTTTGAACTTGACATCCGATTGAACCAGGCGATGAGTGCCGATGACGATATCCAACTCGCCGCGGCCGAGCTTGCGCACGATTTCATCCTGCTCGGCCGAGCTTCGAAAGCGCGAGAGCATATCCAACTTCACTGGGAAGGCAGCCAGGCGCTGACGGAAAGTTTCATAGTGTTGCTGCGCCAGCACAGTGGTTGGCACCAGCATGGCCACTTGCTTTCCGTCCATCACTGCTTTGAAAGCCGCGCGCAGCGCGATCTCCGTCTTGCCGTAACCTGCGTCGCCGCACACCAGGCGATCCATCGGGCGTTCGTTCTGCATATCTTGCTTCACTTCTTCGAGCACCCGCAGTTGGTCCTCTGTTTCCACGTAGGGGAAGCTGGCTTCCAGTTCGTGCTGCCAGGGTGAGTCGGGCGGGTAGGCATGGCCGCGCGCCATCTGGCGGCGGGCGTACAGCTCGAGCAGATCTTCGGCGATCGCTTCGACGGCGCGGCGCACGCGCGCTTTGGTGCCGCGCCATTCCTGGCCGCCCAGACGGCTCAGCAGCGGCGCTTCGCCGCGCGCGCCCACGTAGCGAGTCAGCCGGTCTGCCTGATGCACGGGCACGTAAAGCTGGTCACCGCCGCCATATTCCACGCGTAGGAATTCGCGCGTCACGCCTTCGACTTTGGCTTCCACCAAGCCCTTGAACAATCCGATGCCGTGGTCGATATGCACGACCACTTCGTCCATTTCCAAATCGACGTAGGGCGCTTCGGGCGCCAGGCTCTCAGGCCGCGGCTGGCGCCGCGCTTGCGGCCGCTCCCAGCCAAAGATCTCGCCATCGGTGAATAAATGCAACGTGTTGCCTTGCTCGGGAACGAAGGTCCAGCCTTCACCAAGGCTGCCTTCTTTGAAGCGCGGTTCAATGATTTTGCCGCTGTCAAAATGGCGCTCCTGCCACAGGTCTTGCATGCGGGCAGCCTGGCGTGAGACGAATTGCACTTCGTTGCCGGCGTCCAGCAATTTCTCCACTTGATCGAGCATCGGCTTGAGCTGGCCGCCGAAGCGTGGCCCCGGGCGAAAGAGATGGCTGAGCCCGGCGGCCTCGTCCAGCGCGGTGGCGGGCCCAAGCTCAATGACCTGCCGCTCTCCCAGCGCTTCTTCAATTTCATCCAGCGCCAAATATGGAACTGGAAAGTCCGCGCTCAAAGTACCGGCTTTGATATTTTCTTCGCGTAATTCGATCGCCTGGCTCTCCAGTTCGCCAATCTGCCCGCGCAGCGCGTCCAAGTCGTCGATCAAGATCAGGGCGTCCTTGGGCAAATAGTCCAGCAGGCTGGCGCTTTGCGGATGCAGCAGTGGAATATGGAATTCGCTCAATTCTTTAGGGTCGATAGTCGTCGGCGAATTTCCATTCAACAAATATTCGCGCGCCGGCGAGATCAGCAGTTCCTGCGCTTCGACAACGGTGCGCTGGCTGCCCGGGTCGATGCGCCGCAGGCTGTCGAGCTCGTCGCCGAAATATTCGAGGCGCGTGGGCAGCTCATCTTGCATTGGCCACAGGTCCAATATGCCGCCGCGCCGGGCGAATTGCCCTGGTGCCACCACACTTTGGGCGCTTTCGTAGCCCATGCGCACAAGCTCGTCGGCCAGCGACAACGGCTCGCTGCGCGCCCCGCGCGGCAGCCGCCGGCCGGCGGCTGCGAAGTCTTCTTTAGGC
>JBKJWG010000100.1:0-2860 GCA_046716985.1 Anaerolineales bacterium
GTGAGGACGGAGGGAGTCGAACCCTCACGCCTTGCGGCACATGATCCTAAGTCATGCCTGTCTGCCAATTCCAGCACTTCCCCGCGCCGCGATTATAGCAAAGGCGAATGCTGTATCATGTGCTCGAGATGGGTCGCGTAATTCACACGGAGAATCTTGCTACCGATCGCAATCGCCTGATGAAAGCCATGGCGATCGCGCTGCGCGAGCTGGCACGCCAACCCGGCTTTGACGCGCACACGCGCGACCTGGCGGCGTTCCTCGTGCTGGCGCTCGAAGGTGTGGCCGAGAGCATCGAGCGCAGCGTGCTGCCCTGGGAGAAACGGGGCTATTGGCTCAAGGCCGATCGCTTCCGCATGGATTGGGGCTGGGTCGAACCATTAGCGAAGCGCATGCGCGCTGCAGTGCTAACGACGATATTGGCGGCATTGCCGAAAGCGTGGCTTCGCTCGGACAGAAGCTGCGCGATGTGCAAGTAGCCGAGAAGCATCGCCTGGGCACTCCCTGGGTCGGGGCGTGGGAAAGGTTTCAAGCAAAAGCAAAGTAAATAATGCAGGTATGGTTTCGATGTATTATGGGTAAAAAATATCATGAGTGAAAAAATCCTTGTTGTTGAAGACGATACAGCTATCCGCGACGCGCTGACCTATAACCTGACCCGTGAAGGCTACGAGGTCGGCGCAGTCGGCGATGGCGTGGCGGCCTTGGCCGCGGCGCGCAAAACCCCGCCCGATCTCGTTGTCCTGGACCTGATGCTGCCGGAGCTGGATGGCTTCGACGTCACCCGCACCCTGCGCAAAGAGAGCAACGTGCCCATATTGATGCTCACCGCCCGCGACGACGAGATCGATCGCGTGCTAGGCCTCGAGCTGGGCGCCGATGATTATTTGACCAAACCCTTCTCGATGCGCGAACTGCTGGCACGCGTCAAGGCTATGCTACGTCGCTCTCAGCTCAGTAAAGCCGGTAGCGAGCCGCAGAAAAATGGTAAAGCCAAATTGCTCACGTCGGGCAATTTGGAGATCGACCAGACCCGCCACGAAGTCAAGCTGGATGGCAAAGTTTTGGACCTGAAGCCCATGGAATACGACCTGCTATTTTTCCTGGCACAGAACCAAGGCCAGGCTTTCTCGCGCGATCAGTTACTGGAACGCGTGTGGGGCTGGGAATTCTCGGGCGGCAGCCGCACTGTGGATGTGCACGTGCGCTGGCTGCGCTCCAAGATCGAAAAAGATGCCGCGCAGCCGGCGCGTATCGTTACCGTGCGCGGCGTGGGTTACCGCTTTGAAGGCTAGCTGTGAAACTGCCTCGAATTCTCAGGCCGCGGCGCTCTGAGTCCGAAAACCTGCAGCAGGATCTAGAATCCAAATCTAACGAATTGGCCGATCTCAAGGCCAGTTTCGAGGCTTTGCTAGCTCACTTGGACAATGGAGTTGTCCTGGTGGACGAACAGGGCAACGTGCTGCTCACTAACAGCCGCGTCCAAAATATCTTTGCGCTAAGCTCCGATGAAAGCAAAGCAGCTACTTTGCCGTCTTTGCTGCGGCATTATCAATTCGTTGAGCTGTGGCGACGAGCCATGCAATTGGGCGCGCCGCAATCGCTTTCTGCCGAGGTGCCGCAGAGCAAGCGCTTCGTGCGCGCTTCGGTCTTCCCGTTGCGTGATTCGCTAGCAGGACATGCGTTGCTGCTTTTCGAAGATGTGACCGAACTGCGCCGCCTGGAAACTGTGCGCCGCGATTTCGTCAGTAATGTGTCGCACGAGTTGCGTACGCCGCTCACTTCGCTCAAGGCGCTCACCGAAAGCCTGCGCGCCGGCGCGCTCGATGAGCCGGAAACTGCGCGGCGTTTCCTCGGCCACATCGAGACCGAGGTGGATGCGCTCTCGGAGCTGGTCTCCGAACTGCTCGAGTTGGCCCGCACCGAATCGCAAAATGTGCCGCTGCAACGCGAGCCCGTGGACCCTTGCGAGGTCCTGGAAAGCGGCGTGGAGCGGCTGCGTTTGCAGGCCGAACGCGCTGGGGTCAATTTGAAAACGAATTGTGAGCCTGGTTTACCGAGTGTCTCCGCCGATGCCCCGCGGCTAGAGCAAGTGTTTGTGAACTTGATCCACAATGCGATCAAGTTCACCGCCGCGGGCGGCAGCATAGAAGTGGCCGCCATACTTAAGGAGCGAGCTGTTGAGTTTTCTGTGAGCGATACCGGCATCGGCATCAGCCCCGAGGACCAAACGCGCATCTTTGAGCGTTTCTACAAAACCGACCCAGCGCGCAACAAAAGCGGCACCGGCCTTGGGTTGGCCATAGCCAAACACCTGGTCGAAGCGCACGGCGGCCAAATAGGTGTGGAGAGTAAAGAGGGGCAGGGCAGCCGCTTTTACTTCACTATTCCTCTGGCATAGCCAGCGTACGATTTTCCCGATTCCTCGTTAACAAAACCATAGCATTCTGTTAAAGGATGCTTGCTAGGCACTTAACTACTGGGTGCTAGCATTCACATATGTTCAACCCACATTCCCCTAAGGAGGAAATCTCTATGAATCGCAAGCTTCAAGCTCTGCTAGCGGCGCTCGTCGTAACGGGCATGTTGCTGGCGGCCTGCGGCGCTCCGGCCATAGCTACAACGGCGCCTGCCACTCAGGCGCCCGTCGCGCAACCCACGGCCGATCCGTTTAGCCCGCTCAATGTCACGGGCGACATCATCACCGCGGGAAGTTCCACGGTGTTCCCTTTGTCCGAGCGCATGGCCGAGCGCTTCCGTGACGAAGGCTTCAGCGGCAACATCACCGTCGACAGCATTGGCACCGGCGCTGGCTTCGAGCGTTTCTGCGGCACCGAAACGACTCTGCCCGAGACCGACA
>JBKJWG010000101.1:0-5441 GCA_046716985.1 Anaerolineales bacterium
CCACTGGACCGCGCCGTGGAGACGGCGCGGCCGATAGCCGCGGGGCACAAGCTCAAAGTAGTGAAACGCGATGGGCTGGTGGAAACATTGCTGGGGAGTTGGGAGGGCCAGAGCGTGCAGCGCCTGAGCCGAAGCAAGCAATGGAAATTATTGCAAGAGTACCCGTCGCGCTTTCGCTTCCCGGGCGGCGAGTGGATAGTGGAACAGCAGGCGCGGATGGTGGCAGAGATCGAAAGGCTGTGCGCGCGGCATAAGGCGAAAGACATCATCGCATGCGTGGGGCACGCTGACCCGCTGAAGCTCATCATCGGCTACTACATTGGCCTGCCGCTGGACAACTTTCAGCGCCTGATGCTGAACACGGCTTCAATCAGCACGCTGTGGCTGGGAGCGCGGGGGGCAATGCTGTTGAACTTAAATCTGAGCGCCAAAGAATTTCAAAAGAAACAGCTCTGATATACTGTTTCGTCATCTTTAAAGAGCCCAGGCAGCTTGATCAGAGGAACTAGAATTTCCGATTTAGGTTTTACGGATTCCTCCCATTCGCTTCGCTCAGGGCAGGCTCTGGGCAGCGCCGCTGACAAGCGGCGCTAAACGCTCCTTCGACTTCGCTCAGGACGACGCCTGCTGGGAATGACAAATAGGATTTAATTTCAACGAAAAATGGCAAAACCAAAATTGATCGAGCTGCGTCCCGTAGGCCATATCACTACGGATGCGATCGGCCCGGCTGGAAAACGCATCTTCTATATCCAAGCTTGGAAAGAAGACCGTACGATCACGCTCACTGTTGAGAAGGTGCAAATACAAAGCCTAGCAGTGGGTGTCGAGCAATTCCTTGCGGACGTGAACACAAAATTCGCCGATCTGCCGGATGCATCCGCGGATTACGATGAAGACCAGATGCATGTGCATCCGCCAGTGGACCCATTGTTCCGCGTGGGGCAGCTTGGGTTAGGCTACGATCCCGAAGCGGACCTCGTTGCGCTGGAACTGCGAGAGGCGCCGGAGCCCGAAGTCGAAGAGCAAGGCAGCAAAGAAGCGAAAGAAGAACTGAGCGTGGTGCGCTTTTGGTGTACACGCTCGCAGATTCGGGCGATGGCCAACTGGGGCCTGGAGCTGGCGGCGCGCGGCCGCCCGCTGTGCCCGCAATGCGGCCAGCCGATGGAGCCCGAGGGCCATTTTTGTGCCAAGAAGAATGGGAATAAGCATTAGACCTCACCACAAAGGCACAAAGAAATACTTCAATAATTGGAATTTCCTTTGTGTCTCTGTGGTGCTTTGTGTGTGAATGAGATCCATGGATAAAGAGCGAATACTGGGAATTCTGCGAACCGGTCGGTTTGAATTGGCCGGCCAATTCAGTTGGGGCTCCAACTTTACTTTTCTGGTCAAAGTTCGCGACGAGGACGGAGAATTGGAGGCGGTCTACAAGCCGCGGCGTGGCGAGCGGCCGCTACGGGACTTTCCGGCAGAGACGCTGGCTGGGCGCGAGCTAGCAGCTTATTTGGTGAGCGAGGCGCTGGGCTGCGGTCTGGTGCCGCCGACGGTGTTCCGCGAGGACGGGCCATACGGCCCGGGCTCGCTGCAGCTGCGCGTGGATCACGATCCTGAGTTGCACTATTTCACGTTTGACGAACCCACTCGCCAGCGACTGCGCTCGGTGGCGGTGTTTGACTTGGTGGTCAATAACGCAGACCGAAAAGGCGGGCATATCTTGCTGGATGCGGCGAGTAAGATCTGGCTGATCGACCACGGCATTTGTTTTCATGCGCAACCCAAGCTGCGCACGGTGGTGTGGGACTTTGTGGACGAAGGGATCCCGGCAGAGTTGTTAGCTGATGTGGAAAAGCTAGCTGGCGAGCTAGCAAGGAAAGACGAGTTGAGAGAACGGCTGGCTAGTTATTTGAATGACGAAGAGTTGAATGCGCTGGAAGGGCGCGTGCTAGTTTTGCTACGCGAGCGTAAGTTTCCGGCGATACCTGAGGATCAGCGCGCGGTGCCCTGGCCGCTCGTGTAAAGTAGAATTCTCACGTGAAACGTTGGCAATTCTGGCTTGGGCTGGCGATCAGCGCATTTTTTTTGTGGCTAGTGCTGCGTGATATTGATTTCTCTGCGTTTTGGGTGGAGATCAAGCAAGCTAATTATTGGTGGCTGATCCCTGGAGTTGGCGTTTATTTCCTGGCGGTGTGGGCGCGGGCGTGGCGCTGGCACTACCTGCTGCGGCCGCTGAAGGCGGTGCCGACCAGCAAGATGTTCCCCATCGTAGCCATTGGCTATATGGGCAACAACATTTACCCGGCGCGGGCGGGCGAAGTTCTGCGGGCCGTGGTGCTGAAGCGCAGAGAGGGCGTAGCCATCTCTGCTTCGTTGGCAACGATCATCGTGGAACGCATCTTCGATGGCGTGGTGATGTTGGCGTTCATCTTTATCAATTTGCGCGAGCTGGCTACGTTGAGCGGCGGCGCGGGCATGGCAGCCGGGCTGAGCATCCAGCAGATCGCGTTTTGGGGCAGCCTAGTTTTCTTTGGCGCGCTGCTTGTTTTCCTGCTGGCGGCGATGTTCCCGAGGTTGAGTGAGCGCGTTTTGGCCTGGGTGGCTGCGCATTTGGTGCCGGCAAGATTTCGCACCCAGCTGCTTGAAGTCGGCACGCGGTTTTTGGGCGGGCTGGAAGCGCTGCGTTCGCCACTGGAGATCTTCATGGTCTTTCTGACTTCGCTGGTGATCTGGCTCCTGGAGACCGGCAAGTATTGGTTCGTGATGCACGCCTTCAATTTTGAGGTGAGCTTTTTTGCGCTGATGCTGATGAACGGTGTGGTCAACCTGGCCACCACGATCCCTTCGGCGCCCGGTTACATCGGCACTTTCGATGCGCCAGGCATCGCTATTTTGCAAGCTTATGGCGTGCCGGCGGAGATCGCTACCAGCTACACCTTCGTACTACATATCGCGCTATGGCTGCCGATCACGTTAGTGGGTGCGTATTACCTGGCGCGTGAAGGCATCAAATGGGGCGAAGTGCCGGCCGAGGCAAAGACGTGAAGATCGCAATCATCGGCGCTGGGTTCGGCGGCATGGCCGCAGCTTACGATCTGAGCAAGGCCGGACACGAGGTCACTATCTTTGAAGCGACCAATCAGGTAGGTGGGTTGGCGGCGGGTTTCAAGCAACCCAATTGGGACTGGTGGGTGGAGAAGTTCTATCACCACTGGTTCGCCAGCGATAAATATATTCTCGGCCTCATCGAAGAATTGGGTTGGAGCGATCGGGTGCTGTTCCCGCGGCCATTTACTGTGGTCTATCACGAAGGAAAGTTTTATCCCTTCGATTCTATTTTAGCGGCGTTGCTGTTCCCCGGTTTGGGCTGGGGCATCGACAAGATCCGTTTCGGTTTGGTCGGACTCTACTTGCGCATCACCAATAATTGGAAACCGCTGGAGAAATCTACAGTGGATGCGTGGATGCTTACATGGGCCGGCAAACGCGTCTATGAGAGTATGTGGAAGCCGCTCATCGAGGGCAAGTTCGGACCGAATGCTAAAGATGTGAATATGGCCTGGCTGTGGGCACGGCTGCACGCGCGCACCACGCGGTTAGGTACATTCGTGGGCGGCTTTCAGACTTTTGCGGATGAGTTCGCCAAACGCTTGAAAGAGATGGGGGTTGAATTCAAGATGGAGACGCAAATCGAAAATATCCTGCGCAAGGATCAGCGACTCGAGTTCAAAGTACGCGGGACCAGCGTGTCGTTTGATCAAGGGCTGGTGACCACGTCACCGAACTTATTGGCCAAGCTGGCGCCCGAGCTGCCCGAAGATTATTTGCACGGCTTGCTCGAACTCAAGAGCATGGGCGCGGTTGTGATGACTTTAGTGCTGGACCGGCAGCTCTCGGACCAGGGTTACTACTGGTACAACATTCCGAAGAGTGCAGGCTTCCCCTTCTTAGCTTTAGTGGAACACACCAATTTTCTTTCGCCGGAACATTTCGGCGGTGACCACATCGTTTATTGCGGTGATTATTTGGAAGTGGGACACGAATATTTTGGAATGAGCGACAAGCAATTACTTGAGCGATTTGTGCCCGGCATCCAGCGCATCAATCCGCACTTTCAACCCAGTTGGGTCAAGCAAACCTGGGTGCACAGGACCAACTATGCGCAACCTGTGCCACTGGTCAACCATTCGAAAAACATTCCGGATATTCGCACGCCGATCGCGGGTTTATATTTCGCCAGTATGAGCCAGGTCTACCCTTGGGATCGCGGCACCAACTTCGCGGTCGAGATCGGGCGGCGAGCGGCGGGGATGATGATGCAGGATGGCGGGAGCAATAAAAATGGAAGCGCGTAAGCTTATAGATAGGCGATTGGATTAACGAAACCCTATAAGTATTCTTCGCGACGCCAAGGCACTGCCTTCAGCAGCCTGGCTGCTCAGAATTACAAGAGTTTACACCGCCTCCAGTGTCCCCTTGCGCTTCGCCTGGAACTCGAACCAACTGAACATCAGGAAGCCGAGGGCGATGTAGATCACCCCGAAGCCAACCTCGCCGCCCAGCAGCGGGGCCACGTCAGAGAGATCGGCGCCGGCCACAATCTGGCGGGCGGCGGCAATGCCACGGGTGAGCGGCAGCGCAAACGAGATAGCCTTCATCCACGCGGGCAGAGTATCAAGGGCGATGTTGGCGCCAGAGAAGAAGAGCAGCAGGAAGAAGATCGTGTTATTCACGAACATCACGTTGCGCGTCATTAAAGCCACAGCGCCGAACAGCAAGCCCAGGCCGCAGGTGCTGAAGGCGGTGGCCAAGATGACTGCCCCCAAGGACGGAAGGTTTGCATTGGAGAGATCCAAACCGAGCAGCAGCACGCCCCACACAAAGCTCAGCACCACGGTCAGCGCGCCATTGATCACGTGCATGAAGGCGCGACCGAAAAAGAGCACCGGGCGATTGGCGGGTGTGCCGAACAGATATGGCAATGTTCCGTCCCAGCGGTCGCCGGCGATGCTCATCGTCACGCCAAAGATGCCGCTAAAGGCCACCATTTGCACTGCATTACCGATCACGTAAAACGAGGTGTTGCTTTCTCCCGTGGCGTATTTGCCAAGGAAGACAAAGAAGAACATGTACATGAGCGGGCCAAAGACCATCGAGGCGATGTACGTGGCTGGCCTCAACCAGCGGAATAAAGCCAGATAGGAAAGCACAGCGCCGTCCATGAATAAGCGCAGATTGTTGCGCAGGGATTTCAACATATCCGTCTCTATTGCATGCCTATTGTGGCATCCACGCGGGCCTTATGCAGCACATAGCGGAACAAGCGCTGGGTGGCAGATAAATAGATCAGACTAAAGAGCAGCATCATGCCCCAGCACAGCGCAATCTCATTGAACGAAGCCGTGCCGGTGGCTGCCCCATGCAGGGCGCGCGCCGCCCAATAG
>JBKJWG010000102.1:0-6625 GCA_046716985.1 Anaerolineales bacterium
GTTTACATACTCATTGATGAGCTGCTCCTCAACATTCAGATATGCATTCAGGCACACTGGGCATTGAAAATCACCGAATTCTACGAACGCAACCGGTGCGTTCGGGTCGCCCAAAACGTTGCCGCTTTGCTGCGTGTAGGTGCGCGGCTGCGGAGTGCGTACGCGGCCGGCGTAGATCAGCATCCCCGCGACTACCACTGCGGCAATAACGATGTAAGCCAGCCATTTCAATGTGCCGCGGCGTTGTTCTCCGCGGCGGCCATCCAGGCGGGCTTGGCGTGCGCTTCGATCCATCTTTTAGTTCTCCTCACCGATCACAAAGGTTCTCCGAAAAGCGGAATGCGGGCGCCGTTGATCGTGCCGGCTGCCTGGCTGCAAAGATGCAGAAGTGTAGCAGAAATTTCTTCCGGGCTGGTCCAGCCCCGGTTTTCTTCACTTGGATTAATTTGGCGCTCGTGTTTTACATCGATGGTACGTACCAGGACAAGGTTGGCGGTCACGCCGCTGCCCTTGATTTCCTGGGCCAACGAAAGCATCAGCGCTTCCATGGCGGATTTGCCGATGGCATACGGTGGGTTGTTGCCGGGCGGGCGGCTCGCGTTGGGCGAGGAAACGGCTAGCACACGGCCCCATTTGTTCTTGAGCATGGACGGAACGAAGGCTTTGATCATGGCGTAGCTGGTGTAAAGGTGCTGGTCAAGCATGGCGTCCAAGTCTTCTCTTTTGGTGTCGAGCACACCCTTGCCGCCGATCCAGCCGCCGACGAAATTAAGCAAAATATCGATGCGCCCAAATTTTTTTAATACTGCTTCAGCTATGAGGTTGACGTCGTTTGGTTCAGAAAGATTGCCCGCGTGCGTCAATACTCGTCCTTCTAGCTTCAACTTGGCGGCGAGCTCATCGAGTTTCTGCAAGTTGAGCCCCAGCAGGGCCAGACTGGCGCCAGCCTCGGCGAAGGCAGCGGCGGCGACCGCTCCTAAACCACCGGCCGCACCGGCGATGATCACAACGCGACCTTCCAGCGAATGGGTAGTCACAAATTCTCCGGCCTTAATTTAGCTGTAGTTGAAAAACGGGAAACCTTTCGCCTGTCAGGTTAAAACCCAGCTTGCTATATAAAGACAAAGACGGCGTGTTGTTATCTTGTGTGTTGACGCTGAGCAAACCCTGGCCGCTGCGATGCAACAATTTGGTTTGCAGGTCCTTCACCAGGCTGAGCGCCAGGCCGCGCCCCTGCGCGCTGGGATGGGTGGCTAAGCGAGCCAAATGCAAGCCCTGAGAGCTCTGCGTGCTGATCTGATAGGCGATAACTTTCCCATCTTCTTCGACCAAAGTGGACAGCCCAGCCTGTTTATAGGCAAGTGTCAGCGCATCCAGAGAATTTTGCCAAAGCGGAGCAAAGGCGGCAGTATCCACCTGATGCACGCCGGGCAGATCCTTTTCGGTCATAAGGCGAACATTGGGTAAGTGATTGCTGCGCCCGTTAGTCTGTGTGCCCGCCTTTGTTTTCCATTCCAAAACAACGACGTTGTGTGTATGCGAAAAATTGCTTTTTGCCAATAGCTTGCGAAACCAGTCATGCAAGGGGATAGCTGCGGCTTGCTGGGCTTTTAATTCACTCAGTTGATCAAGAGCCGCCGGCCACAAAGTGGCCCAGGCTTCGGCGGTGTCGAAGCGGGTGATCACGGCGAATAAGCGCAGCCAGGCGACACCTGGCGGGTCAGGGGGGCAGGCGAGAGCAGCGCTCAGCCGGCTGGCGCTTTCGGTGACGAAGAAAGGAAGGGAGCCGAGCCAATCCAATGGCCGCCGCCAGTCTAGGTGACGGTGGACATGCGTTTCAAAATGCAGCAGGTTGGCTAACCGGCTGCGGTCCTCTTCGGTTGCGGGGCGCAGGCTGAGGACGGCGGGAGCTGCCATCTTGGGCATTATACCGTTAGGGGCCAAACACTCTTTTAGACTGTGTTGAATATATAAAGTGCTAGAGCGCGACTAACCCAGTAAGTCTGTTAAACCGTTCGCTAAGGCACGCAGCTTCTCTATCGGAATGCTGCTCAGATGCTGAGCCAACTCGAGGTAGGCGCGGTTTTCTGGATTCGATATGAATTCCTTCAAGTTCTTGGGCAATTGATCGAGTTGTTCTTCGGCCTGTTGCTTTGTGATCCATTCGCCCACGGGGCCGCTGGTGTCGGTGAAATCCTCGACGCGGTAACCCAGGCTGCCGGCCATAGTTTCCAGCTCCGGCATGGGCACGGGCGTTTCGCCGCTTTCGTAGCGGCGAATGCGGCTGGCCGAGATGCCGGTGCGCTGGGCCAGTTCCTTTTGGCTTAGGTTCTTTTCGTTACGGGCCTGGCGCAACATAGCCGCGATAGTGCGGTGGCGGAGCGCCAAAAGGCTTTCAGTCTCCAAATTTTGCGTGGGATGCGGCTCTTGGGAAACGATCTCTTCACTCCAGAAGTGATTGATGGGAATACCGAGGTAAAAAGCCAATAATTCCAACTCGGGCAGCGAAGGGGAATTGCCGCCGCGCTCGATGGCGCTGATCGTGCTGCCTGAAAGGCCGATGATCTCGCCTAGTTCCTTCATCGATTTTCCGGCGGACAGGCGCGCATCGCGCAGCAACACGCCAATGATCTTGGCGCGCAATTGAATGGCTTGGTCTTGGCTCATGACGGCGCGTGCTTGAGGGGTAGTTGGATATAACAAAACATTTCAGATTGGATTATAGCAAAGGCAAAAGCTTAGCACTAAATATTGACCCCCCTACCCACAAGTTAAAAAGGGTTAGGCAGGGACCCGGTCACAGGCTTGTCTTCGATTACCCAAATAATCTTGGCGTTGTTTATGGCCAAAAAGTCACTCTTTTTGAGCTCGGTGTTTCCATCGACATCAAAGATCCGTACTTGGGTCAGGGCGATGAACCTCTCGGTTGAATTCAAGGCGTCCTTGATACGTTCGTTCTCGCGAGTGTGCAGGTTGCCGGTGATGCGATTGTGGATGGTCTGGATGATGACTGGGAACTGCGAAGTGCTGGTTATGGGGCGAAAGCCCCGTTCTTTGGGTTGAACGTTCATAGTTCTCCTAAGGCATCATGTACCCTTCGCCAGAGTGGGTAACGATCAATTCCGGATTCTTAGGATCCTTCTCCAGCTTTTGGCGCAGGCGCGAAATGCTGACCCATAGGATCTCTTTTTCTTCGCCGTATTCGGGTCCCCATACATTGCTCAATAATTCTTCCGCGGTCAGCGTCTTGCCGGCGTTGCGGGCAAACTGTAGCAGCAGACGGTATTCGGTGGCAGAGAGCGAAACGGGTTGACCAGCCAGGCGCACCTCGGCGCGAGCAAAGTCGATCTGCAGATCGCCACGCGAGAATACGCTCTCGGCGAATTCGGGTGCAATGCGCTGGGCGCGACGCAAAACAGCGCGCACGCGTGCCAGCAACTCCGTTGCGGAGAAGGGCTTGACGATGTAGTCGTCGGCGCCGATGTTGAGGCCGCGCACGCGCTGATCCTCCTCCCCCTTGGCGGTCAACATGATAATGGGTACCGTTGAAAATTCGCGGATGCGTTCACAGGCTTGGAAGCCGTCCATCTCCGGCATCATCACGTCCAACAAGATCAAGTCTGGTTTTTCTGCGATGGCCATGTCAACTGCCTGCTGGCCGTTCTTGGCCTTGATGACTTCAAAGCCTTCTGTCAGCAGGTTAGCTTCCACTAATCTGACAAAACGAGGCTCGTCGTCAACGACTAGGATTCTTTCGCTCATTCTCTCCCTTTCTAAATGGCGGGTTCTGGAACCGGTTGGCGTGGCAGCGAAATGATGAATTCCGCCCCCTTGCCTTTGGGTGAGATCAGGCTGATCTCACCGCCGTGGGCGTGCACGATCTGTTCGCAGATAAAGAGTCCCAGGCCGCTGCCGCGCGTTTTATCCTTGCTTTCAGGTATGCGGTAAAAGCGTTTGAAAATGTGCTCAGCATGCTCGGCGGGCACACCCGGTCCTGCGTCTTTGATCGAGATCTGCACTTGTTTATTGTTTCTTTTCATGTTGATATACAAAGGACTGTTTGGAGCGTATTTGATGGCGTTGCTGACCAGATTCTCGATGACTTGGCTCAGGCGCTTGGGGTCTGCTTCCACAAGAGTGTCGCTGGCTTCGGCCTTCCAATTGAATTCAACTTCAGGGTAGCGCACGCGCAAGCGTGCCAGGTTCTCTTCCAAGAGTGCAGCCAGGTCAATGTTTTTCAGTTCGATGTCCAAAGTGCCGGATTGCAAGCGGGATGAGTCAAGCAAGTTGTCGACCAGGTCGGTGAGATGGTCCGTTTCTTCATCAATGATCTTGAGAAACTCCTCTTGAGATTGAGGGTCCCAATTTGTATCTTTGCGCAACAGGGTGGTGGAGTAACCCTTGATAAAGCCAAGCGGCGTCTTCAGTTCGTGGGAGACAGTGGCGATGAAATCGGATTGGAGCTGGACCAGTCGGCGCTCGGCTTCGAGGCTGCCGATGCGCTCGACCAGACGCTTGTGCTCGAGCACCTGTGAGACGTGAGCGGCAATATATTCCGCCAAATTGATCTGGTCTTCGGCAAAGGCAGGGCCGCCGAAGCGGATAAAGACCAGCGCGCCGATACGTTTGCCGCCCAGCATCAGCGGCAGGCCGAGGAAGAAGCGTTGCTCCAGGCGGTCGCGCTTAGGGTCGAGAGTTGGCTGAGTGACAGAATTCTTGCCGGTGTCGAAGGCCTCATTGGCGGCCAATTCGCCCCAAGCTGAGTCGGCCTCCGTGGAACGGCCGCGGCCGATGGCGCGGGCAAATGCGGGTTCGAGCGCGCCTGTTTTCTCCTTGACCAAATACAGGACGGCGTTGTCGAAAATGAATACAGGCCGCGCCAGGCGCACGATCTGGGCCAATGCCTTGTCAAAGTTGATGATTTCGGTTACGGCTCGGCTGATGGCGTAGACAGCCTCCAATTCATTTGGGCGCAGCGCGAGCGCGTTACCAGAGCTCTTCATCATTTTTTCTCAAACAAAGGCAGGCTGAATGAAAAACGCGTGCCTTTGCCTACAAGGGAGTCGACCTTTAATTTTGAGCCATGGCCTTCGATAATGCGTTTGGTCAGCGTTAGCCCGATCCCAGCCCCGCCTTGCTTGCGGGTCGTGGACCCGTCCAGTTGATGGAAGGGCTCGAAGATCTCACCCAGCTTTTCCGGAGGGATGCCGACCCCGGTGTCGGCCACCGCCACTTGGACGCGTTTACCATCCAAGCTGGCGCTCAGGTGTACACGCCCGCCTTTCTGGTTGAACTTTAGTCCGTTTTCTACTAATTGCCCAAGTGCCCACTCCAACTTGTTACCGTCGGCTTGAGTGGCTGGCAGGTTAGCTGGCGCTTCTTGGGAGAGGGTGATTTGCTCACTAGTTGCCTTTGCCTGATATTGCTCAACAACTTGTTCGAACAGCCCTTGTACTAATGTGGGCGCCGGCTCAAGGTGCAAACTTTCAGTTGTGTCAAAGGAAAGAAAGAGCAGGTTGTCGATCAAACTGCCTAAGCGTTTGTAGGATTTTTCGAGCACATCGACAGCTGAGCGCTGCTCTTCGGTAATGGGGCCTAAGGCTTCGATCGAGAGCAGGTCAATATAGCCAACCATGTGCGCAAGGGGAGTGCGCAATTCATGGGAAACGTTTGAGATGAAATCGTTCTTCAAACTGTTTAGTTCAGTTAACTTGTCCAAAGCTTCCTGGAGTTCTATGGTGCGCTCGCGCACACGTTCTTCGAGAAACAGATTGCTTTGGCGCAACGCCTCTTGCAGATGCGAGATCTGCTCGGTGACAGCCGCATCGAGCTTAGTGCGGTCGATGAGACCGAGTTCCACAAGCGCCTGACCGAGCAGGATGCGCGTGCCCTGCTGGCCGCGCGCTTTCTGGTGAGCGAGTGCCTGCTTTAGTTCTTCCGGCTTGAGCAAGCCCTTCTCTATCAGGCTGTCGCCCAGCCGCGGCACTAGCACCTCAGGTGAGAGCGGTCCAGTACGGAAAGCCTGCGGCGCTACGAGTTCCTGATTAAACAAGCAATGTCCTCATGATGATCAGTTATAACGCGTGGCAACAGGTTGGAGCAGGGGAATTGCGCAGACAAATATCCACCCCATGCTTCCTTACAAAAAGTATACATGAGAAGTTTTTTTGTTCAAGCGTACTAAATTCCCAGCTAAAAATGACAAGAATGACGTCCTTTGCTGTCTGGGGTGAAGGCCTGCTAAAGGTATAATTGATGAGTCTGACCCATTTCTGACCAAAGTGCGATTAATTACAATTTTGAAAGGTCTTTATGGCGACTAGTTCCTCTATACAGCCCGTAGATATTGGCGAGCAGATGCGCTCGGCCTATCTCGATTACGCCATGAGCGTGATCGTGGCGCGGGCCTTGCCGGACGCGCGGGACGGCCTTAAGCCGGTCCATCGTCGCATCCTGTATGCCATGCTGGATATGGGCATCCGTTCGACTGGCGCATTCAAGAAGTCCGCCCGTATCGTCGGTGAGGTGTTGGGCAAATATCACCCGCACAACCCAGACGCGGTCTACGAAGCCATGGCGCGCATGGCCCAGGATTTCTCCCTGCGCTACCCGCTCGTGGACGGCC
>JBKJWG010000103.1:0-2597 GCA_046716985.1 Anaerolineales bacterium
CTTCGACGCTGGCGGGCAGCTCGAATGAGGTCAGGTCGACCTGCGGCGTGGCGCTGCCGCAAGCGGCCAGCAACGCCGCAAGTAAAGTAAGTAAAAATATTTTTCTCATCGCTTGCCTAACCGCGCCGCACGCTGGCGCTGCGCCAAGCTGGCGGTGCCAACGCTCAAGAAATAAAGGAAGACCAATGGAACCCATACCAGCATCATGTTGATCGGGTCGACGGTGGGCGTGATCGCCGCGGCAAGTATAGCAAGAGCCACAACGGCGATGCGCCAGTTAGTGCTAAGCCAGCGCGCGGGCAACACGCCCATAGAGGCTAATACGTAGGAGAGCAACGGGAATTCGAAAGCGAGGCCGACCCAGAACATGAGCCCGGTCGCAAATGAAACATAAGATGACGGGCGAACCAAAGTAGGGATACCCATAAAGTTGAGCAGAAACGGAATTGCTGATGGCAAGATGAAATAGTAAGTGAAGAGGATTCCAGCCAGAAAGAATATGAACACCAGCGGGATTGCGAGCAAGCCGGTGAGGCGCGCCCGGCGCGAGAGACCTGGCGCGGCGAACAGTAAAAGTTCCAGCGCAATGTAGGGCAAGGCGACGGCGAAACTGCTGAAGAAGGTGACGCGCATCACCACGCCGATAGGCTCGGTGACGTCGATAGCTTGCAATTCCTGAATGCCGCCGATGGGCGCGGCCAGCCAATTCAGGATGATGTGCGAATAGTTAAATGTAATAGCTGAAGCAATCAGGAGCGCCAACGTGGCGCGGAACAAATGCCCGCGCAGCACGGCGAGGTGCTGCAGCACATCACCCGGGTGGGCGATGGCTTTTTGCACCGTTTCGCCCAGCGGCGTGTCCTCGGGCTCTTCGGTGAAGAAAGAGCGCAGCGGGCTGAAGAGCCAGCGAAAGGGCGCGGTCAGCAGGCGCCAAAGGCGAGCAAGCAGGCGGCGCACTACTTCTCCTCGCCGCCAGGTTTTGTTTCTGGCGGCTGCGTTTTCTTTTGCGAGCGAGGTTCCGGCTGGCGCGTCCAGGCTGCGAATTGGCGGTCGAGGTCTTCGAGCTTGGTGCGCTGCTGCTTAAGCTCGCTGCCGATCTCTTTGCCCATCTTCTCAATTTCTTCGACGCCGGCTTGGCGGGCGAGGTTTTGCGGCAGCTCACGCAGCTGGCGGGTGGCATCGTTGATCGATCGCCACGCGCCCGATGCGCGGATACTGCGCAGCGTGCGGCCCAACGTGCTGCCCAGCTTTACCAGATCCTGAGGGCCCAGCACCAGGAACATGATGATCAAAATAAAAATAAGTTCGATGGGGCTGATGCCAAGGAAATCCATTTTTATTTGCCTTGGTTTTCGCTCACACTGCCGAGAGCCAGCTTGATCTCGTCGATGCGGTCGGCCAGGCTGCCGAGCACACCGTTGACGAAACGCGGAGAGCTATCCGACCCGTAGCGTTTGGCTAGCTCGACTGCTTCGTTGATGGCTACTTTCACCGGTGTTTCGCCATTTACTGCAAATTCCCAGGTGGCCATGCGAATTAGATTGCGATCGATCACAGAAATTTGGTCGATAGGATATTCGGGAGCATGCTCGGCGATGTAGGCGTCCAGCTGTTTGCGCAACGGCATCACGCCGGCCACCAGGCGGCGGGCAAAATCTTCGAGCGGCGCGTCGAGGTTGTAGTCGGCGGCGCGGCTGGCGAGCACGCTATCTTGCGGGTGCCCGGTGAGGTCGATCTCGTAGAGCGCCTGGAGCGCCAGGCTGCGCGCCCGGGTGCGCGGTTTCATCGCTAAGCGCTAAGCCATCGCCATTCCGCCATCCACAGCCAAAACTTGGCCAGTAATGGACGCAAGCGCAGAGGAAGCGCTTGCTTTGGGAGTTTCTGCCCTGCTACGCATGGCGACGAAACTCCATTAAGCCATCGCCATTCCGCCATCCACTGCCAAGACTTGGCCGGTGATGTAACTGGCTTCGTCGGAAACAAGGAAAGCGACGGCGTGAGCAATATCTTCCGGATTGCCTTTGCGGCCGAGCGGGATCATGGCAAGGAGCGTGGAGCGTGCGCCTTCGGGCACGCCTGCCCAAATATCAGTCTCGACGTAGCCGGCGGCTACGGCGTTGATGGTGATGTTGCGCGAGGCAACCTCGCGAGCCAGCGCTTTGGTGAAGCCGATCTGGCCGGCTTTGGAGGCTGAATAATTGGTCTGGCCGGGGTTGCCGATCTGCCCGGAGACCGATGTAATGTTTACGATGCGGCCGGTGCGAGCCTTCATCATGTGGCGCACGGCGGCCTTGGAACAATTGAAGGTGCCTTTGAGGTTGGTATCCATGACCGCGTCCCACGAATCTTCGCTCATCATCATGATGAGCGTGTCGCGGGTGATGCCGGCGTTATTGATCAGGATATCGAGCTTGCCGAATTTGTCTATAGCGGCTTTGATCAGGTTATTGGCGTCATCGACTTTTGCCACATCGGCCTGCACAGCAAAGGCTTTGCCGCCCGCTTTTACGATCTCGCCGACGACTGCGTCGGCTGCCTCTGATTTGGAGTTGTAATTGACGATAACGCTGGCGCCGCGTTGGGCCAGCTCGATGGCG
>JBKJWG010000104.1:0-11076 GCA_046716985.1 Anaerolineales bacterium
ATCGCTCGCCTCAAGCTTGAGGCGATGGGCATAACAATTGACAAGCTTACCGCCCAACAGGAGAAGTATCTGAACTCTTGGGAAGAAGGAACTGTTTAATTCTTCTAGAAATAAAAAGAGGCCGGCGATCGCCGGCCTCTTTTTTATCCCAGCCAGTCTTCCATTGCTCGGGTAGTTTCTTTCCCATGGCGTGCAAGTGCACCCAGGCTTTGCCCGCAAAAATAAGCAGCGCCTCTTTGTAAATATCTAAATTCTGCTGGATCGGCACCATCCAGCTGCCGCGGCCCACGCGGATCGTGTCCAGGTCTTCGTCGCTGAGGGCCTCGAGTAGTCCTTCATTTCTTTGTCCAGGCTCGTGTACCAGGCCGCCAGCCCGCTGACGCTGCCTGCCAGCGTAGCATCCTCGTTGCGGTACCTAAAGTTGAGCGTGTAGGGCGGCTTGAACGAATTGATGTAAGACTGTTGCGTCTCGCCTATTTCTTTGCACAACTCGCCCAGGCTCGGGCTGCCTGGGATCGTGTGCGCCAGATCGGCGTCGGAGAGTAGCTCCATCATTTGGTGCTTCAAAGATTGATACTCTTCGAGTGACGGCAGGTATTCTTTTGATAATCGGTTCATTGTTGCTCCTGAGAAACTCGCATCGTTTTTGCTTTCGTGTGCTGCAATAATTCCCCGGGTTTGAGCGGGAACACCGCGTTCGGCGTGCCGGCTGCAGCCCAGACCTCTTCGTAGTGCAGTAAGTCTTCGTCTAGGTAGGTGTGCTCGAGATGTTGGTAGCCAAACGGCGGCACGCCGCCGATGGCATAGCCGGTCGCCGTGCGCACGAAGTCCGCATCGGCTTTGCTGAGCTTCTCGCCGATCGTCGCCTCGACCAACTTCTCGTCCACGCGGTTGGCGCCGCTGGTCAGCACCAGCACCGCCTGCCCGCTTGGGTGCGCTTTGAATATCAGCGACTTTACGATCTGCCCGACTGCGCAGCCAATGGCTGCGGCCGCGTCCGCGGCGGTGCGCGTGGTCTCTTCGAATTCGACCACTTCGCCGCTCAGTCCCATTTCCTTTAGCTGTTCCTGGAATTTAATTGCGGTAGCGTTGGTTGGCTTGCGCATTGAATTAATCCACGATGATGTCGACGTAGAAACCAACGCCAAACGCCTCGCCGCCCAGATCGTACGCTTTCCACAGGCCGCGGTAGTGCCCCGCTGCCGGGGGCGCGATGAACTCGATGGTCAGCACAATCGTCTCGCCCGGCTCTGCCTCGGGCAGCGCCTGGCGGTCGATGGCGCCCATGGCCGGGCCATCTTTCAGTTGCACTGAATAGCCGCGCAGCCATGCGCAGGTTCCATCGTTGCGCAGTTCCCAGCTCTTTTCGATCGGCGCGCCGGGCGCAAAATGCGTTCCATCCGGAACAGTCACATCACGAATAAACACGAGGTTGTTATCGCACGGCGGCCTTTCCGTTGCCGGCAGCGGCGTGTAGGTTTCGAGGATGATCGGGTTCGCCGCGCCCACCAATGTCGGCGCTATGAAGTAGCCGCCGCTAGCAGGCAGCAAGCTGCGCGTACAGGCGGCAAGAAAAAAAACGCCTGCAATGAGCAGCAAGCCGCTCAGAGAGGCGTTTTTTCCAAAAGGAGTTCGCTTATGCTTCGACGGCTTCCAGTTCAACGGCTTCGGCGGATTCGAATGCGAGGCGTTCGTCGACTTCGGCATAGGCGCTGGGCTGCTGGGTAAGTACCTTTTCGCGGATCTGGGCTTCGATGGTTTCGGCGACTTCGGGGTGATCGCGCAGGAAATCTTTGGCGGTCTCGCGGCCCTGGCCGAGGCGTTCCTCGCCATAGTTGTAGTGCGAGCCGCGCTTGTCAACGATCTCGTAAGCCACGGCGAGATCTAAAATGTCGCCGTTCTTCGAGATGCCTTCATTATACATGATGTCAAATTCAGCCTGTTGGAAGGGCGCCGCGACTTTATTTTTCACCACGCGCACGCGCGTGCGGTTGCCGACGACGTCCTGGCCGATCTTGATGGATTGAATGCGGCGCACGTCCATGCGCACGGAGGCGTAGAACTTGAGCGCCATGCCGCCGCTGGTCGTTTCCGGATTGCCAAACATGACGCCGATCTTCTGGCGCAGCTGGTTGGTGAACACCATGGCGGTGTTGGTCTGCTTGATCGCGCCCGAAAGTTTGCGCAGCGCCTGCGACATGAGGCGGGCTTGCATGCCCATGGTAGCGTCGCCCATGTCGCCTTCGATCTCGGAGCGCGGCACGAGCGCCGCTACCGAGTCGATCACGACCAGGTCCACCGCGCCGGAGCGCACCAGCGCTTCGGCGATCTCGAGCGCTTGCTCGCCGGTATCCGGCTGAGCGACCAGCAGCGATTCGATGTTGACTCCGCAGCGCGCCGCGTAGGTCGGGTCGAGGGCGTGCTCCATATCGATGAAAGCCGCCGTGCCGCCGCGCTTCTGGATCTCGGCCACCAGGTGCTGGCAGACGGTGGTCTTGCCAGAGGACTCGGGGCCGTAGATCTCGGTGACGCGGCCGCGCGGGATGCCGCCCACGCCGAGGGCAATATCCAGGGAAAGCGAACCGGTGGGGATGACCTCGACGGCCATGCCGTGGGCGTCACCCAGCAGCATGATGCTGCCTTCGCCATAGCGTTTGGTGATCTCGCCGAGGGTCTTTTGCAGCACCTTCAGGCGTTCTTCACTGTGTCCATTTTGAGCTTCTGCGGCCATCGTCTCCTCCAAGAAACAAGTGTTCTAATTGCAGGGAGATAATAGAACAAAAGGGCTAGTTTGTCAAGGCCGAAAAGCTGCGCTATTACGGAACACAATCAGCAGCAGGAGCCAGCCCAAATACCAAACGGTCTGGGAAATGAGGGTGAGCCAAATGGCGCCCCTGGCTGTTTTGGTGATCAAGAAGCTAACTAGCCCCGCTATCGTGCCAATGATCACGGGGATCAGAATATTGTAAAAAAGACCAAACAGAGCGGAAAATATTGGCGTGATAAAAACATGTACATCCGGCATCATAGGCCCCACATACTCACTGGAACCACCGCTGCCATCGACCCCACCGAAAGGCAAAAGTAGAAGGTTGAACAGGATCGGGCCGGCAATGGCCCCCGACCAGGATGGGTAATTTGGATCTAGGCGCCTGCTTTGCCTGTTTTGTTTCTGATTTGGCCAGGTTTATCTCCTCTTTCCCTTGCACTTATTGTACTTCTGGCCGGTCTCACGACATGCAACATGCAACATGTAACATCGAGACACAGGCATGTTACCTGTTGTCAAGTAGTTGTTCGGATCGGCGGGTGGGGGTGGTCGTGGAAACTTGACAAGGTTTGCCCAGGCAGCCTGGGTGCGGCAGGCAGCGGGCGGCGTAGCCAATGAAGCTTTGGCTGGCCGAGCGCGATCAGCGTGGCGAGGTACGCAAGCGCAGAGGCGGCGCTTGCTTGTGGAGTTCCTAGCCTGCTGCGCAGACTGACGGAACTCCAAGTTTGGTGAGCAGGACTACCGAAGAGCGGGCAGGCGGTTGGCACGGAACCCCCAAGGATTGCTGATTGCGGAATGCAGCAGGGTAGCAGGAAAGTGCTGGTTTAGGGGGAAAGAGGCAGGGATTTCAAGGGAAATGGGCAGGGAAATTAGGCAATAAAAATTACCGGTGTTTTTGTTTCCATACTATTTTCACCAAAACTGCACCAAGGAAAGTAAACTCGATAGTAAAATCAAGCAGGTTGTGCCAAGACGCGACACTGGTTACATTATGAATACTAAGGAAAGCAAGATGGGATCAACCGAAATCTCTAACCACATCTGGGCAGGTGCATTTGCGGGTTTGCTGGGATTGCTGGTCTTCTTGATCGTGCACCAAATGACCATTGCGCCCATTTGGTTCATTTTCCCGGTTGGTTCAATTCTTGCCGTTGCTGGCGGCGCCGCAGTGGGTTGGGCCTATGAATTGTTGTTGCCGCGTCTTCCGCAAGGCATCTTAATCTCTTCTTTGGTTCTAGCTGGTCTGCTTACGCTCACGCAACTGCCCGGTTTATTAATCGGCCAGGTGCGTGAACCGATCCTTGATATGTCGACCGCCAACATTCTGCCGGGGCGGGGATGGGAAGCTGCTGGACGCTTTGTTTTTGATTTGTTTCTGCCGGCCGGTATTGTTGGTGCATTGTTGGGATGGTGGGTGGGCCGAAGCACTCAGGCGGCCCTGGCCATGGCTTTGGCAGCCGTGGCATTTTCCATCGGCCCGGGCCACAACATTCCATTCTTTGCAGGTACAAGCGGCGTTGTGAAGATGTCAGTCATTATGCTCGTCGTCATTTTGGCTTCGGCGCTTTCGCTGGCAGGAGCGCTAGCCTGGTTAAATAATCGGTAGATGAGCGACTTATGCGGGCGATTCCTGGCGTCCAAAGTTTGAAGTGAGCCCGGGATTACAATTTCACTTAATTTGGCCGACAAAGAAATATGACAAAGGACATTCCCTATACACCCAGTTGGCAGAATCGTTTTTTCTATACAATGAGCAAATTGCCCATCCCAAAGCCGGGAGTTGCTGTTTTGCTTTTTGTGGCCATCGCTTTCCTCAATCATCTTGTTCCATGGGCCGAGGGGAAGCTGCCTTGGGGAAAAGTGGATGCGAACCAGTTCACTTTTCATATTTGGTTTTTGGTTGTTTTCCTCGCCTTTGATTATTTCGTAAGTTATTCCAAAAAAGCCATGGCTGTATTTCGACCGGCCATAAGTGTGAGTGACAAGGAATATGATCTGCTAACTTATCGCTTTATTAATTTAAGCAACCGCGCCGGATGGGTCATTACGTTTGTGTCGCTTCTAATTGCCGCGGTAGGTTTGGGTACCTCCTTTTTCCCGGCGTACTTGCTTTCCGGGTTTTCGCTATTAATGATTTCTATTTCCTTGGTTTTTATGGCCTCCCTGGTTTTTGCCCTTATTGTTAATTTTTTTAGGCAATTTGGATTAATTGTGAAACTATATGCTCGCGTCACACGCATAAACATTTTTCACTTACACTCTTTATACGCTTTTGCAGGGTTCACTTCGCGTCTGGGCATATTTCTTATGCTAACCGGTGTCCTAAGTTACCTTACCAATGTGGTCTTTGCCGAAGAAAATCCGCAAATTGGGGGCTTTCTCTTCTTTACTACGCTTAACCTCACCACGGCCATCGGGGCATTTATCCTGCCATTAGGTGGCATCCACGCAAGGCTCGTTGAAGAAAAAGAACGCGTGAGCAAAGAGAATGACCAACGCCTAGAGGCGGCCTATCACAAACTGCATCGCAATCTTGATAAAAATCAATTGAAAGATATCACAGAGGTGCGCGGCTCAATTTCGGCTCTGTTGGACTTGCGCCATGAGATCGAGAAGATCTCCACCTGGCCCTGGGAGCCCGGAACTCTGCGCAATTTTATCTTTGCGCTGCTGGTTCCGATGACGGCTTGGGTGATCCAACAGGTGTTGCTGCGTACGGTAGTGCGCTAGGAGATAGATGCCAGAGAAGAAAGGTTCGGCTGTGCCCTACCCGCCGAGTTGGCAAAACCGCTTTTTCGATACGGTTGACCGCCTGCCTATCCCCAGCATCGTCGTATATGTTTTCCTCTGGTTGGCTATAGCTTTCCTTAATCATCTTATACCGTGGATAGAAGGAAAATTGCCCTGGGGCGAGGTGGAATGGACCCAGTTTAATTTCCACATTTGGTTGCTAGTTAGTTTTCTTGGTTTCAACTATTTTCTTGAGTACTCAAAACGAGCGCTGGCGAAATTTCGTCCGGCGTTAAATACTAGCGAAAAGGAATACGATCAACTTAGTTTTCGTTTTATCACGATCTCGGCAACCTCCGGCTGGGCGATTACGCTTTGGGCAGGCCTGTTCACTGCAGGTCTTTTCAAGGTAGGAAACGTGCAAGTGTATTACGCTCCGCAATTGCTTTCGGGTCTTTCAGGAATATTTATCCTTTTCATCAACATTATCAATTATTCTTTTGGCTTCGCTTTTTTCATATTTTTCGTACGGCAAATGATATTGATCGGGCAGTTTTACGCGCGCGTCAAACATATCAATCTGTTTAACCTTGATTCGCTGAACGCATTTTCCGGGCTGACCTCACGCGTGGGTTTCATTCTGATGGTAGGAATCACACTGAACTATGTGACCGGTGTTGTTCTTAGACCTGAAAATCCGCAATTCGGGTTTTTCCTTTTTATTGTTTCGCTCGGCGTGGTCGTAGCCGTGGCAGCATTTATTTGGCCTTTATTGGGTATCCACCAGCGCCTGGTCGTCGAAAAGGAGCGCGTCACCACACAGAATAATCTGCGCTTAATTAAAGCGTACAAAGTATTGGAGCGCCGAATTGATAAAGGCCGACTGAAGGGTCTGGGTGAGTTCCAAACCGCCATCACCACTCTAACGAATTATCGGCAGGAAATCAAAAAAGTTTCTACTTGGCCTTGGGAAACGGGCACGTTACGCAACTTCCTTGCAGCTTTGTCAATCCCGCTGACTGCCTGGGCCATCCAGCAGATCTTGCTGCGCACCGCGCTGCGTTAGGCAAAGATGCCAAAGAAGAATGGTTTCGCCCTGCCTTATCCCGCCAGTTGGCAGACCCGTTTTTTGCACGCGGTCGATCAATTACCCGTTGCAAACGTTGTCGTCTATCTCGCGCTATTCACGGGCATAGCTTTTCTTCAACATTTGGTTCCCTGGCTGGAAGGACGTTTGCCCTGGGGCCAAGTGGAATGGAGGGAGTTTAGCTTGTTGTTGCCCGCCTCACTTGTCTTCATTTCGTTTAGCAGCGTACTAACCTACTCTGAAAGGGTGATGGCAAAATTTCGCCAGGCATTAAACGTCAGCGAAAAGGAATATGCCCTGTTGAGTTATCAATTCCTGAATTTGCCTGCTGCCAGCGGCTGGATAATTACGATTGCCGTGGCAGCGGTGATTGCCCTCATCTACAAAACCCCAATTTTTCAATCCACTTATCCCTCCAAACTCCTTTCAGGTCTTTCCGGCGCTTTGATCTTTCTAGTCAGTTGCCTCTGCCTTTCTGTTGTGTTTGCTTTTTTTGTGTTCGTGCTGCGGCAAACACGCCTGGTCGGGCAGCTGTACGCTCGCGTGCAGAACATAAACTTGTTTAATCTGGGTCCGCTCTACGCCTTATCCGCGTTGACTTCGCGGGTGGGCACCCTTTTTATCCTTGTAGGTACTATCAGCCTCTTGAGCAATTTCCTATTGGCCGAGGGAGACCCTCAAATTCAAATCAATATATTTTTTGGGGTGATCAACATCGCTTCGGCCTTGGCATTATTCATCCTGCCCTTGCTGGGTATCCACCAGCGCCTGTTGGCGAAAAAAGAAGAATTAATATCTGAAGCTGGCGAGCGTGTGCGGGCTGCCTTTGAGCGGCTGAATAAAGAGCAAGCTAGCGGGAAACTGAAAGAGATCGGCAATACGCGCCAGTTGGTGGATGCGATGATCCGGCAGCGCGAATTTATTCAAGGCGTTCCCACCTGGCCGTGGAATGCGGGCACTCTGCGCACCTTTCTCACCACACTTCTGGTGCCCCTTACCGTGTGGATCGTGCAGCAGGTTCTGCTGCGCACGGTGGCCAAGTGATGGCGCGAGGTTAGCATGCAAATCATAGGCGCCGGTTTCGGCCGCACAGGCACCATGTCGCTCGCCGCAGCTCTCGAACAACTCGGCTTTGACCCCTGCTACCACATGCTGGAAGTTCTTAAACATCCCAGCCATATCAAAACATGGCAAGCGGCCGCGGATGGCCAGAAGATAAATTGGAAACAATTTTTGGGGCGATATAAAGCCGGCCTGGATTATCCGCTAGCTGCATTCTATAAAGAGCTCATTGAAGTTTTTACCGAGGCCAAGGTCATTCTTACCGTGCGTGACCCTGAGCACTGGTATGAGAGCACAAGGGAGACTATCTACCGCGGCGCCGCATTTCCGGAATGGCTGACGAAGATTCTTCCTCCTTTTCGCGGCATGCAGCACATGCTGCAGTCCACAATTTGGGATAAATTGTTCGATGGGCGATTCGAGGGCCGGCAGTATGCCATACAAGTTTTTAATGATCATATTGAGAATGTGAAACGCGCAGTGGCAAAAGAAAAGCTGCTGATCTACAATATTAATGAAGGCTGGAAACCCCTGTGCGGTTTTCTAAATGTTCCAATTCCTGAAAAGCCCTTTCCACATATCAACGACCGAAAGACCACCCAACGGATGTATCTGCTGGCAAGGGTGATGGCGGTATTGTTGGCCCTTGGCGCAACTGGGATGTTAATTTGGCTGGCTAGCTTGATCGTTTAGGCTCTGCCCATTGCGAATTATTACGATCGGCATATAATTCGAGGCTGGCCTGAAATAAACTGATTAGCAGAGGAGAATCTATGTACCCTTGGCTTGTATTCGTGCATGTGTTTAGCGGTTTTGTATTCTTTCTTGCCCACGGCGCTTCGGCCTTTGTTTTGTTAAAGATGCGCCAGGAACGTGACGTAGAACGCATCAGGGCTTTGCTTGACCTGCGCACCTATGCCGCGCCGGCGATGACTTGGTCAGTTGCAGTTCTTTTTCTAAGCGGGGTTGTTGCTGGATTTGTAGGACAATTTTGGGGGAAAGTTTGGATCTGGGCCTCTTTATTCCTCATCATTTTAGTTTCGGTGCCGATGACCTTCTGGGGAAGGATGTATTTTGAGCGAGTCAACAAGGCCATCGGGTTAGAGTACACGCTCAAGGGATCTAAGCCGAGCCCAGCAGAGAAACCGGTCAGCGCCAAGGAGCTGGAAGCGGTGCTCGAAGGCGGCAAACCAGGCTGGGTGGCGGGCGCCGGGTTGGTGGGGTTAGCGGTGATCGTTTGGCTGATGATGTTTAAGCCGTTCTAAGGACGTCCTCTTCAAATTGCTTGGGGAGCGCCAAAGTTGGCCGCGGCTATAATCTCAGCTCCATGTCTGACATCTTCTTCACCGAATCCGGCGAGGCGCCCGTGCCGCCGAATGAGGTGCGCATCCGCGAGCTGAGCGCCGCACCGCGGGGCTGACCCGTTCCCAAATTGAGACTACTAGCTTAGTTCTTTACGGCACGTTGGCTGGCTGGTCCTCGCCCGGCAGGTCGAAGTTGAACTCTTTCAAGCCGCGGAAATTGAAATAGGTGACGGTCCCCGATTTGATCTCGACCACGACCCGGCGCCAGACGGCGAGATAGGGAATGGCAATTTCGTAGCGCCCAGCCGGCAAGTTGCTGAGCACAACGTTCTCGTTGTAATAACTATCGGGGATTAGTTTGAATTGGGTGGCGTAGGTGTTCAGGTCCCAGCGCTGGCCGCTCTCGAGCGAAGTGATCTCGAGGGCGCGGTTGAGCAGCAACACGCCGTTGCTGTTGGTCACGCGGCCCACCAGCATGCCATAGCCCTCCGGCGGCGCCAGCCACAGTTCGGGGTTGCGCGTGTGATAGAGATTGTTGATGTCGCTGCGCACTTCGAAATGCAGATGCGGCCCGGTGGAGAGCCCCGTGTTGCCGGAGAGGCCGATCACGTCGCCGCGCTCGACGCGAGCGGCGACTTTCATTTCTGCTTTGGAGAGATGTGCGTATACGCTATACAGCCGCTCGCCGTCAAACCCGAAATCGTGGCGGATGACGATGGCGATGCCATAGGGATCGTTGGTGTCGGTGCAGTTGCACAGCAAGCCATAGCTGGCCCAGATCACCGTGCCGGGCGCAGCGGCCAGCACGGGCGTGCCGATGTCGACGCCCATATCCAGGCCGAGGTGCGCATCCTGGATGCTGCCGGCGGCCTGGATCACGCCGTAGCGCTGGCTGGGGATGAGACGATCAAGATCCGCATTTTTGATCGGCAGCGAAAAATAAAAATGGTCGTGCTCCGAAAGCGCCAAGGGAATCGCGGAACGGGACGGAAAGCCGCTCTGCAGCGGGAACGAAGTCGGCTGAATATTACCGATCGGGAAGGGCGCTAAAGTCGGCGAAATATAGGTCGGCCGCACTTGGCTGGGCAATGTGGCCGTTGCAGTCGGGCTGATCGTGGCGCTGGGCGGGATTTGGCTCGGCGTGCTGCTGGCGGGAACGATGGGGCTGCTAGTCGGTGGCGTGATGAGCGGCGTGCAGGCTGCGCACACGGCCAGCGCTGCAAGCAGCGCGAGGCGCTTCATTCCGACGAGCCGGCCGCGATGGTGGCCACCGCGTCGGACGAATAGAGCTGCAGCATAGCATCTTGCCAGCTCAGGCCGGCGCGCAGCGCGAATTCGTTGAACAGCGCGCCCTGGAAATAATTGCGCCAATTGCTGAGCGCGGGCAGGCGCTCGAAGCCGTAGTCGGCGGCCAGCGCGGTGAAGTCGATCCAATATCCGCTCGGCACCGCTGTCGCCAGCTTGCCGCCATCCTGATACGTGCCCTCGCTGCCGTTGAAGCGCGCAGTGAAATTCCAAGGCAGCTCGCTTAGTGGGCGTCCTAAGCCGCCGTCTTCTTGCGCGGTGCGCAGGTAAATGCGCCAATAAGTTTGGCCCTGATGATCTTCGCGCACCGCCACCATCCAGCCCGCGCCCAGCAGGCTGCTGTGCAGGCTGAAGGCGCGGCCGGTGTAAAGCCAATCTTGCTGGCGCTCCGGCGGCATGGGTTCATTGATCGGCACCAGGGCATATTCCAAACTGGAGAGCGCGTCCCAGCCGACGAGTTGAGCGGTGCGTTCGCGCAAAGCTTCGAATGGATCGATCACGACTTCATTGAGCTTGGGGAAGGGCGCGGTCACGCCGCGCAGGTCAACCGTGCGCAGGCGTTCGTCGCTCTGCTGCACGCTGGCCGCCAGGCTTTCCGCCCAGCCCGCCGACGGCGTGACCGCCGCGGCGGCTTGCACGAAAGCCGGCAGCGGATCGGGCAGTGCGCCGGCGCTCCACGCCGCGCCTTCGAAGCGCCCGGAGATTTCTTCGGGCGCCAACGCCAGCCCGCCGGTTAATGTGTAGGCGGTCAAATATGTGGCGGCCTCATCGCGCACCGTCGCAAGGATCACTTGGCCGCTGGGACCCCAGTGTGGATC
>JBKJWG010000105.1:0-11184 GCA_046716985.1 Anaerolineales bacterium
GCTGAAACCATGGTGGCCACGCCGCTGTAACCGGGCCTTTCGGCCGGGTTCCACACGACAGTGTAGCCATCAAATTTTTTCATCTGCGCGGCGGTCAATTGCTCAGGCTTGGCCTTGAGCTCCTGCAAGCAGATCACATCCGGTTTTGGGCGCGGATCCACTTCCATGCACCCTTGTTTATATGGGAGCGCAATCCATTGACGTTCCAACTGATCAGCTTCACGATTCCTCCAGAATTATTCGCATTGTACCGCGGAGAGATTGCTTCGCTCCGCTCGCAATGACGGGCTTGTCCGCATGCTAAAATCAACGCGTGCCTTCACTCATTCAGCCCGTCAAGGGCACGCAAGATTATTATCCCGAAGAGATGGCGTTGCGCACTTGGCTATACGCCAAGATGCGCGAGGTGTCCGAGTCCTTTGGCTACCAGGAATTCGACGGACCCTTCCTCGAGCGACTGGAACTTTATGCAGCCAAGTCTGGAGAAGACTTGGTAGAGAAGCAGTCATATGTTTTCGAAGATCGCGGCGGCGACCGCATCACTTTGCGACCCGAGCTCACGCCAAGCCTGGCGCGCATGGTGGCCGCACGCCAGCGCCAGCTGAACTTTCCGCTGCGTTGGTGGTCTTTCGGCCCATTCTGGCGCTACGAAAAGCCGCAAAAGGGTCGCACGCGCGAATTCTTTCAATGGAATATAGACCGCATCGGCGACGATTCGCCCGAAGCCGACGCGGAGCTGGCGACCATAGCCGCCATATTTCTGAAGAGCATCGGGTTGCAATCCAGCGAAGCGCAAATCCTCGTGAATAATCGACAGCTTATGCAAGCTGAGATCGAAGCTTTGGGCATTTCTGCCAAATCGCGCGGCGAGGTCTTCGCCCTCATTGATCGCAAAGATAAACTGAGTGCCGCCGACTGGAAGAAGCGCGGCACTGAGAGCGGTCTCGACGCGACGCAAGTGATGGGGATTGAAGCACTCGTAGGCAACGATGATCTTTGGAAGAAATCAGCGAACTTGCAACGCTTTTTCACCACAGTAGAAGCACAAGGAATGAAAGAATATGTGCGCTTTGCGCCGCACGTAATCCGCGGGCTGGACTATTACACCGGCACCGTATTCGAAGCCTGGGACACGGCCGGCGAGTTCCGCGCCATTTTCGGCGGCGGCCGCTACGACGACCTGGTCACCGCGGTCGGTGGCGACCCAGTGCCAGCCGTGGGCTTTGCCGTCGGCAACGTGGTTATCAGCTTGCTGCTGCAAGCGCTGGGTCATGCGCCCGCTTTGAGCGCCGCCCCTGCTCCGATCTACGTGACGCTATTCGACGAAACCTCGCTTAGCGAATCGTTGCGTCTGGCGAGCGAATTGCGCGCAGCCGGGCTCAAGGTCACCAGCCACTTGGGCGCGGACAAGTTGCAGAAACAATTCAAGCAAGCGGATCGCAGCGGCGCCCGCCTTGTGTTGGTGCTTGGTCCGGATGAAGTGGAAAGCAAAACAGTTAGCGTGAAAGATTTGCGCAGCGGCGAGCAGCGCAGTGTGCCGCGCGCGGAGCTCGCGGCGGAACTAAAACGTTCGCTAGCCTAGCATGATAAAATACGCCCGCTCTTGGTGGGCGTAGCTCAATCGGTAGAGCACCGCACTGTGGATGCGGTGGTTGCGGGTTCAAGTCCCGTCGCCCACCCCAAAAAATGATCGGCCTGCTGAACGCAGGCCGATTTTGTTTTTAAAGACACAGGAGCAAGTTCTCACTTGCTCCTGTGTAAATCCTCAAGGTTAGTTTCGATTAGGCGACGTAGTCTTTCAGGCGCGAGCGCACACGCGGGTCGCGCAGCTTGCGCAGGGCTTGGGCCTCGATCTGGCGCACGCGTTCACGCGTGACGCCCAGCTTGCGGCCCACGTCGCTCAGGCTGTGCACTTTGCCATCATCCAAGCCGAAGCGCAGGCGCAGAATGCGGGCTTCGCGCAGCGGCAGGGTCTCTTCGATGGTCTTGGCCAAATCCTCTTCAAGCAAGGCTTGAGCCGTGGTTTCTTCCGGCGAAGGCGAGGTCTCGTCTTCGAGGATATCGCCCAGCACCGAGTCTTCTTCGCTGCCGATAGGGGTCTCCAGCGAATGCGGCTGGTAAGCGGCTGTAGTGATCAGTTCGATCTCGTCAGGGCTCACATCCAACGCGTCCGAGAGTTCCATCAGAGTCGGCTCACGCTTCAGCTCTTGCTTCATCGTGTTCTTCAAGCGCATCATCTTGGCGATCTTGTCGCCCATGTGGGCGGGAATGCGGATGGTGCGGGATTTATTCGAGATGGCACGCGTGATGGCTTGGCGGATCCACCAGGTGGCATAGGTGCTGAACTTGAAGCCGCGATGGTAATCGAACTTCTTGGCGGCGCGCATCAAGCCGATGTTGCCTTCCTGGATCAGATCGATCAACGGCAGGCCGCGGTTCATGTTCTTCTTGGCGATGCTGATCACCAGGCGGGAATTGGCCACAATAATGTGCTGGCGGGCGTCCCAGCCCTCTTGCACATCTCGCAGTAGTTCAGTGCGCTTCGAAGCGCTCAGGCTCTTCTCAGCTAACTTGGCGCGGGCTTTGTTGCCACGCTCCATGGCCTTGGCCAAGGTAACTTCTTCTTCAGCCTTCAACAGCGGCACGGAGGCAGCTTCGTTGAAATACAGGCGCACAAGATCGCCGGTCTCGGCTTCCGCGAAGGTATCGTCTTTTTCTTTGGCGGTCAGTTCCTCGCGCTCGTATTCGACTTCATCGTCGATTTCGACTTCGTCCTGTGGGTCGCTCGTATCCTCGTCTTCCACCAATGGGATACCCGCGCTCAATAACGCTTCAAAGATCTCTTCAAGCTGCTCAGACTGGCGTTGTTCGCCAGGCACCATTTGCAGCACGTTATCGATGCTGACAAAGCCCTGCTTGCGGCCCAACTTGATCAGGCGCTCGAGGGCTTCCTCCTTGTTTACCGATGTTTCTTCGTGCTCAAATGCTTCGATCGTTTTGACTTCCATTCGAAAAATTGCCTCCAACTACAGATTAGCTGCCCATGCTTAAGGCTTCATGAACAAGAACGAGCCTTATTTACCCGCGTTATAGACGCTCCAAAGGCGGCAAAACATACCTATGCCGCTTGGGTAATTACAGACTATTTTAGTTGCTCGGACTTCGTGGCGTAAGTAAGAGCGAAGATACTAGAAGCATTCTAGCACGGAAGCTATTAGAAACTTATTTGCCCCAGATGAGAGCCAGGTTAAGGAATAACTTGCACGCCGCGCCAAAAGGCGACGTAATCCTTGATGGTCTTGGCCGCTTGCGAAGGTTTTGGATAAAACCAGGCGGCGTCGTAGTTCTCGCTGCCGTTGACCTTGATCGTGTAGTAGCTAGCCACGCCCTTCCAGGGGCAAATGGTGTGCGATTCGCTTTCGGCGAAATATTCGCCGTTCACCGAATCGGGCGGAAAATAGTGATTGCCTTCCACCATCACGGTGCGCTCGCTCTGAGCTAAAACGGTATCTTTCCAAAGTGCTTTTGGCATGGAAAACGGTCTTCTTATGGTTTAAACACTCTCTGGGTGTAGCAGTTGCTGCCTGCCATAATCGGCGGCGCCGAGCAGGGCGGCTTCTCCATTGAGGATGACGCGCACCGGGAAGCGCGCCAAATAAGTTTCGTAGCCAATCATGCCTAGAAATGCTTTCATGAATCCATAGCTCTCAAATGTGGGCAGGATGCGCGGCGGGATGCCGCCCCCGATGTAGACGCCGCCAGTCGCACCAAGCGTAAGCGCCAGGTTGCCACTGGTCGCCCCGAGCACTTGAACGAAGATCTGCAATGCCAGTTGGCAGATCTCGCTGCCGGGCTTGGCGGCCAGCGCGTTCTCGACGATCACGCGGGTTGGGTCCTCTGCAGCCGCGAGCTCGGCCGCCAGCCAGCCAGGCTCCTGGGCGTGGCCGCGCGCTTTGAGAAATTCATAGATGTTGGGCAGTCCCACCCCAGAGCAAACGTGCTCCACAGCTACTTGAGCGAACTTGCCGCGCAAGTAAGCCAGTAGTTCATCTTGCATGCGTCCTTCCGGCGCGAAGCTGCCATGGCCACCCTCAGTGGCGTAGGCGTGGTAGCTGCCCGCGGCCCAGGTGAGATAGCCCATGCCTATCCCAGTACCGGGAGCAATCACAGCAATCGTGCCGTGACCTTCAGGGACACCCGCGTTAAGCGATTGCAGTTCAGCGGGTTTGAGCAGTGGCACCGAATTCGCGACCGCCTTGAGATCGTTGATCAGCCAGGCTGCCTTGAAGTCGAATTCGTCGCACAATTCGGCCGCATCGATTTCCCAGTTCAAATTGACCATGTGCACGCGATTGTCCACAACGGGACCTGCAACACCAAAGCTTGCCGCAATGATCTTTTCTTTCGAACCCTTTAGATATTCGCGCAAGACCTCGGCCAAGCCGGCGTAATCGGCGCCGAGGAAGGTGGCCACGCGAAGCGGCTTGCGCATGTCGCCGTGGGGGTCGAACAGCGCTAGGCGGGTTTTGGTGGCGCCCAAGTCGCCCGCTAATAGCAGGCCACCGGATTTCGCTTTCTTCTTGGGTGCTGTGCGTTTCTTGGGCATTCGCTTCTATCGTGCGGATTATAATGCGCGACAGTCCATGAATCCTGTTACGCAAGCACTGCTAAAGGAGCTAAAAGAGCCCGAGCTGGATAAGTTCGTTGAAGACTGGGACACATTGAACGATCTGATCATTGAGATCTACAAACAAAAATCACTCTCTTTCGAGCAGCAGGAAATCTTTTTTGAAGTGCAAGAACGATTGCGAAACGTTTATCCCGATTTAGCGACAGAGCTTGAACCGTTTTGGCGTAAGGCAAAAATAAAAGGTGAGCTGAGCACTAGCGACCCATTCCAGAGGCTAATAGGCAAACGATCGGCGAAGGAATTTGTAGAGAACTGGAAGGCAATGAAGACTTTGCCCGCAGCCCGCGAGGCGCTGAACGAGATGCTAATGGCGAGAATAGAGAGAAGGGGATAGAAAGGCTCGCTCTTACTGAGCCTTCTACTATTTGTCCTGCGGCTCCACCAGTCACGCAGCCATGGCGCCGTGTTAGCGTGTACTGCGGGCCAGAGTAGAGGGCAAGGCGGCAATTACCAATCCGTGGCCGGCTTGCAACCGCAGGCCACAGCCTATCACAACGGCAGCACTGTCCCAATGCCTCTTTCTTTTGCTCGTTGATATATTCGAATGGCCGTTGCTATATCATCTAGGGCAAGGCCCAGATTGATTGCAGCAATCCGTTCGTTTTCCGCTTCGCGGCCGGGCTTTTTTCCAGCCATAATTTCACCAAGGTCTGCGTAGGGTTCCGGCGTTTCTTTGAAGTAGCCCTCTTGACGATAAAAGCGCATCTGAGCCAAGTCATCCGTAGCCAACTTGTCCATCTCTCTCAGGGCACCGCCTTGCCAGTAAGAGTCAAAATCCACTAGTGAGGCAAACGCGCCCTGTTCCAGCCAGCCTGCTTCAATTGCAGGGTTTGGATTCTTGAGTATCGGTCCGCTGGTTACAACAATGTCGAGCTCTTTGACCGCCTCCGGCAGGTGTTGAACCGGCTCGATGTCTAGCCCAAGTTGAGCTTTCATCTCATCCGCATAGCGAACAGCAACTTCAGGGTTCAGATCATAAGCCTTTACCTTATAGAGCTTGAATAGGCAAGCCAGCGCCTCCAGATTGCTGCGTCCTTGCACGCCGCAGGCAAGAATGCCGACTGACGCACTATTAGGCCGCGCAAGATATTTGGCGGCGAGCGCAGTGGCTGCTCCTGTTCGTTTGGCTGTGATCCAAGTGCAATCCATGACGGCCAACGGCACACCGGTATCCGGGTCATTGAGAATCAGAAGGCCGCTGATATATGGCAATCCCTTAGCCTGGTTACCTGGGTAGCCGGCTACCCACTTCATGCCAGCGGCTTCGAGACTAGGAATATAGGCCGGCATGGCGTGGATAAAGGCATTTGGACGGGTATGGATCCCAGGCTTGGGTGGCATTTCCACTTTGCCATTCCCCTTTTCCTTAAACATCGCCTCTAACGCTTGGATAATCTCAATCATCGGAAGTTGTATGGCTTCCACATCTAATCTAGAAAGGTATAACAACGAACCAGATGTCACTTTGCTCCTTTGTTTAGTGATACCGTTTCAGAGTATTGCAAATCCGTGAGCCGCATTGAACGTTATGGAAGCCATGAGTAAAAACTCCGGTAAAAAAAGATCTACATGAATTTGATTCATGTCTTTTCCCTAGGAAGCTACCTGTGATTGCTTTACTCCTCGCCGAACTTAATTCCCTGCGCCAACGGCAGTTCCTTGCCCCAGTTGATCGTATTCGTCTGGCGGCGCATGTAAGCTTTCCAGGCGTCAGAGCCGCTTTCGCGCCCGCCGCCGGTTTGCTTCTCGCCACCGAAGGCGCCGCCGATCTCGGCGCCCGAGGTGCCGATGTTGACGTTGGCGATACCGCAATCGCTACCGGCTGCGGAAAGGAAGCGCTCCACTGTTTGCATGCTATCAGTGAAGATGGCGCTGGACAGGCCTTGCGGCACGTCGTTATGCAAAGCGATGGCTTCGTCGATGGTTTCGTATTCCAAAATATAGAGCAGGGGTGCAAAAGTTTCTTCTTTGACGATCTCGGTTTGCTTGGGCATGCGCACAATTGTGGGCTGCACGAAGTTGCCTTTTTTATCTTTGATTTTCTGTCCGCCAGCAAGCACCTTACCGCCGTCGGCCTGGGCGCGCTCTAGGGCAACGCCCATCTTTTCTACTGCCAATGGCGTCACCAGCGGTCCCATGAGCGTTCCCTCTCCGAGCGGGTTACCAATGTTCACCTGGGCATAAGCCTTCACCAACCGCTGCGACAGCTCGCCCGCGATTGCCTTGTGAGCGATGATGCGCCGCGTGCTGGTGCAGCGCTGGCCGGCCGTGCCGACCGCGCCGAAGACGATGCCGCGCACGGCCAGATCCAAATTGGCATCCTTATCCACAATGATGGCGTTGTTCCCGCCGAGCTCAAGCAGCGTGCGGCCAAAGCGGCCCGCGACTGTTTGCGAGATGTGCTTGCCGACTTTGGTAGAGCCTGTGAAGGAAACCAGCGGCACGCCCGGGTCGTTGATGAGCAGCTCTCCGACGTCCGGCCCGCCAAGAACCAAGTTGAAAATCCCGCTCAGCTTGTGGTCGGTCATGACTTGATTGCAAATGTGCTGGATGGCAATGGCCGTCAGCGGCACCAGTTCGGATGGCTTCCAAATGACTGTGTCGCCGCACACGCTGGCGATAGTCGAGTTCCACGACCAAACCGCGATCGGGAAATTGAAAGCGGTGATCACACCCACCGGGCCGAGCGGATGCCACTGCTCGTACATGCGGTGGCTGGGCCGCTCGGAATGCATGGTCAGGCCATAGAGTTGGCGCGAGAGCCCCAGAGCAAATTCGCAAATATCGATCATTTCCTGCACCTCGCCGAGGCCCTCGGCGCGGATCTTGCCCATTTCCAGCGTCACGAGTTCACCCAGCGGCTCTTTGAGCCGCCGCACGGCTTCGCCCAAGTCGCGCACGACCTGGCCGCGCTTGGGCGCGGGCGTCTCGCGCCAGGTGACGAAAGCAGCCTGAGCCGCGTTGACGACCTTATCGTATGAAGCAGGCGTAGCCTGGATGACCTTGGCAATCGGCTCGCCGGTGCTGGGGTTGTACGAAATCAACTCGGCGCCATTCTTATCGTCGATCCAGCCATCGGGGCCATAGCACGCGCCCGGATTGACATCTTGGATGTTTAGTTTCTTAAGCAGAGATTTCACAATCACTCCTGATCTTAATTTTGAAAAGTATAGCCTAAGCGGTTGTATGTTCCAGCAGCTGGAAATGCGCCATCGGCGCTGTCTTGGCATCTCCGCACGAGAGGTGGATCTGCTCAGGCCCCTCGCTGCGTTCGAGCAGAGCGCGATGCGCTTGTCCACTCGGCTCGGCAAAGGTGAGCTCCCAGCGGCCATCGCCTGCAGGGTTGCTCTCAGTCAGCTTGAGCGCGCCGACGGCATCCAATCCCAATTCCCAGCGCAACAAGATTTCACCTGCCTGGACCGGCTCATCGTACACACTGCGGCCGCGGAAATGACCAAGGTCGAGCTTGCCATCCAGCGCTACGCGCACGACCGCCAAAGCGCTATCGGCGCGCAGGCGGCCGAAAGATAGCCCGCCTGGCAAAGCTAACAGGTTGGCGGCGAAGCGGTGGCCGCCGTGATGAGTGCTCTCCCAGATGAGGTCGCCGAATTCGGCGCTGAGTGCAGCGTATGCTGCGGGGCCTTGCAACGCGCAGCACTGGTCACGCAGGCCATTGGTGCAGATGACGAACACAGGTTCCTCGCTCAACGCTCTAACGTAGCGCGGATGTTGGGCCGCGATGGAAACGAGGTCGAGACTGAGCAGATCGGAATAGTCACTGAGTTCAATTCGATACAACGCGGGCGGGTCGGCCGAAGCCACCGAGGCAAAGAAACGAATGTCGGCGGCACTACCGCTGGACCTCTGCTTGATCAGAAGCAGCCTGGATTCGGGGATCAGCTTGAGCTGGGCGTTGACGTGGTCTTTGATCTCGGCCGCAATGCTGGATTGCTCGAAGGCCTTCTTCTCCCAGCGCCCCGGATATTCAAGGGCGAACCACACTTCGGCGCGCGGTGCGGTGCCGCGGAGTGGTTCGTTATGTTCGATGGATTCCTGGGAACAAGATAAAGTGGGAATGTGTTTTGAAGCCCAAGTGACCGCCACAGCCCGGATTATAATCAACGGGTTGAATACGCTTTCGCTTCCGAGCCTGATTTATCATATGAATGCTAATAGCGAAAATAGTCCAAAGTGGGAACCAAGATTTGCCGTTCCAAACGGCGAGCCAAGCTCTTCGTCTATTGTTCGGGAAATACACGCTTTTAGTAAAACTTATGGCATTCTGGCCGGAATTTCCTTCGCTGTTGGTATGTGGGGATGGGATGCGTATCAGCTAAGTCAGGCGCACGCGTTTTTCCCATGGCTAAAACTGGCGCTCGGTATTCTCCTGTGTGTATTAGTTGGAGGAACAGTTGGCTGGCTTGTCTCTCGCAAAGAAGGCGGTTGCTTTAGTTTTCTATTCTGGCTTGCCGCTTCCGTGCTTTTGTCTTGGATTACCGTTAGTCTGCCATTGCAGATAATGCCAGCCCTTTCTAAATTTCTTGAGCCAAACCTAAGTGGGTTATTAAATTACGGTATTGGAAGCGGATACATAACAAGATTTTGGATAGCCCTCATGTGGATTATGATCTTCGTGCCGATCGCAGGAATTTTGCAGTCAACGCTTGTAGAATCCGCTGTTTTCGCCATATCGGCTTTTGGAAAGGCGGCGCCATTTCTGATTTGCATGATCTGGACGGGGATCGGCGGGATTTGGTTGGACGATTTGATCAACGCGCCTTTTCGAAGCGCCATCATCTCCGTGGAGACACCGATCCAGTTCATTCTTGACAATCAAGGCAAGTCGATAGATCCGGCCCTTTCACGTAAATTTCACGCAGGCGCTCTGGGCGGCGTTCAAGAGGAAATCACGCCGTCTCGTAAACTGATAGTTAGTGATTACGACGAAAACTTTGGACGAGTTGATGTGCTCGTACATTTTGAAGATGCATGGGTCATTTGCATCACAATCAATAACCAGGCAAGCTTTTGCAAACTTGCCGAAGCTAATCCCTAGTTGATTTTGTGCGTTGTGGAAGCCGGTCCTGGGCCTGTGGGCTTTCATCTCTATCCCGTGCGCTGTGCCGAGCAAAGATTCATCGCTTTCATAAGGAACCGGATAATGTAGCGGCGATTGGTTCGGTCATGCATGAATTATAAACCGCCAACCTTCTTTATTTTGGGAAACTCGATCAACCAGCTAAAACTTTTTCGATCTTCTCGAAATCAGGCAGCTCAGTCTTATATTGGAAAAAGTCCTTCCAAGGGTCCTCCCGATCCTTGAGACGCGCGAAGATATTCATGATCGTAAACTTGTTGGCGCGCAACTTAGGATCCTTCAATTCTTCCCAATCCAGGGTGGCCGCCACCGGCGCGCCCGGCTTGGGGCGCACTGTGTAGGGCGCCACGCTGGTGTGGCCATAGCGGTTGCGCAAATAGTCCAGGAACACGCGGCCTTTGCGTTTCTCTTTACGGATCTGTGTAGTGAATTTCTTATCGCGTTTTTCTAGTGTCTGACACACAGCCTTGGAAAAAAGCTGAACCGTATCGTAGTCGTATTCCGGCTTCAGCGGCACGGCTACGTGCAAGCCACGCGAACCGGTCACCATCACGAAAGAGGGCAAGCCCATTTCGGCAAGCATGGCGCGCACATCGTGGGCGCCTTCTATAACCACATCCCAGGAGTCGTCGGTGGATGGATCCAGGTCGAAGACCATCTTGTCGGGCTTGCGCAGGTCGGCCGCCCTACTCAGCCACGGGTGCAGTGTGAATGCCGCATATTGAGCCAAATAGACCAGCGAAGCCGCGTTGTTGGCCATAGCCTGCAACTGAGTTTTACCTTCGCCCACTTCCACTTCGACCCGCTCGATGAAATCAGGCAAATAATCCGGGGCTTCTTTGTGATAAAAGCCCTTGACCTTGATTCCATCCGGGAAGCGTTCCATATTGAGCGGTCGATCCTTAAGGTGCGGCAGCATAACCGGCGCAATGCGCTCGAAATAGTCGATGATCTGGGCCTTGGTAATGCCGTCATCGGGGAAGAGCACCTTGTCGAGGTTCGTAAGCTTGATCTTGTGCCCACCCACGGTGCGAGTAGTTTCATTCATATTGTTGGCTGCCACACCGATTCGAACGGATGAGGCAGGCTGTCCGTTACCCGCTTGCTGGGCAACTGGGGGCGGGCCGCCCGCGCTTTCTCGTATCACTTCGCGGGCATCCATGTCAGTGCGCAAGCCCATGAAGCGCGGATGGCGCATCTTGTTTGCGCTGGTCCAATCGCCATAGCCCACCTTAACCACCAGCTTCGGTTCGACCCAATGCACGTCCTTATTGGGGAGCTCGGCGTCCGGCGCGAATGGATTTTTGTCGGTTTCGATCTCTTGCAATTGCGCATAAATATCCCGGAAGGTTTCATCGTCATATCCGGTGCCCACCCCGCCGGCGAACTGTAGGCG
>JBKJWG010000106.1:0-3245 GCA_046716985.1 Anaerolineales bacterium
GTGCTGCGCCGCATCACACTGCTCGGCGCGTTGTTCCTCGGCGGCGTGGCCATTTTGGCTTACCTTATTACCCGCATTCTGCCGTTCCTGGCGTCGAGGTCTGCCAGTCAGGGTTTGTTCCTGGTCAGCTCCTCGGGTTTGTTGATCGTGGTGGGCACAGTGCGCGAAACTTTCTTCAATATCGACGCCGAGCTGAAGCTGCACGGCTACGAGGAATCACTGCTCGTCCGCTGAGTCCGGCGTGCCAGTTTACGTAGTGTTACTTGGCCCGCCTGGGGCCGGTAAAGGAACCCAGGCCGAAATAATCTCTGAAAAACTGGGCCTCGCCCACGTTTCCTCCGGGGACTTGTTTCGAGAGAACATTAAAAACCAAACAGAACTCGGCAAAGAAGTCGACGCCGTTATGAAGCGCGGCGACCTGGTGCCCGACGACCTCACCATTCGCATGGTGCGCGAACGCCTCAAGCAGCCGGATTGCAAAGCCGGCGCGGTGCTGGATGGCTTCCCGCGCACGCCTGCACAGGCGCAGGCATTGAACAGCATGCTCGCCGATTTCGGCGGCAAGGTGGACGTGGTGCCGTATATCCAAGTGGCGGAAGATGAGCTGGTCAAACGGCTCAGCGGCCGCTGGGTGTGCCGCGCAGAAGGGCATGTGTATAACGAGCTCTTCAACCCGCCCAAGAAAACGGGCGTGTGCGACATCGACGGATCGGAACTATCCCAGCGCGATGACGATAAGCGCGAAACGGTGCAGAAACGCATCCATGTCTACATGGATCAGACCGCACCGTTGATCGAGCATTATCGCAAGGAGGGCGTGCTCGTAGAAGTGAACGGCAACCAGCCGATCGAAAAGGTCACCGCCGATTTGCTGGCGGCCTTGCCGGTGGGAACCCGCAAATGAGCTGGGAACGCAACATCGTGCTGAAGAGCCCGGCGGAGATCGAGTTGATGCAGCAGGCCGGGCACATCAATGCCCTGGCCTTGGCTGAGGTGCGCAAGAATATTCGCCCTGGCGTCAGCACAGGCAAGCTGGACAAGATCGCCGAAGAATTTATTCGTGATCATGGCGGCAAGCCGGCTTTCCTGAATTACCCGGGGCCGTATCCGTACCCGGGGACGTTGAACACCAGCATCAATGAAGAGCTGGTGCACGGCTTGCCCGGAAAACGTGAACTAAAAGATGGCGACATCTTTTCAGTGGATTGCGGCACGGTTTACAAAGGCTTCGTGGGCGACTCGGCTTTCACAGTCGGCATCGGCGAGATCAGCGAAGAAGCCCAGAAGCTGATCGAAGTGACCGAAAAATCGCTGTGGCTGGGCATCGAAAAGATGCGTGCGGGTAACCACGTCGGCGACGTGTCCGCTGCCATTCAGCAGCACGTGGAGAGCAATGGTTTCCACGTGCCGCGCGAATACACTGGGCACGGGGTGGGGCGGCTGATGCACGAAGGGCCGCAGGTCCCGAATTACGGACTGCCCGGCCAGGGCTTGGTGTTGCGCCCGGGCGTGACGATTGCGCTCGAGCCGATGGTACTGGTGGGTACGCCGCTCACCCGAGTTCTGAAAGACCAGTGGACGGTGGCTTCAGCCGACGGTTCGCTGACCGCACATTTCGAACACAGCGTCGCCGTGACAGAGGGCGACCCGCTGGTGCTGACGCAGTAAGGTCTGCACCGCGCGGTCTAGACGGAAACGAGAAGCACGGCTATAATTGGTAGTTTGCCAGTTGGAAGCATGATTAGGAGTTCGTTGAATGAAGGTTACGGCATCAATCAAAAAGCGCTGCGTCCGCTGCAAAGTGGTCAAACGCAAAGGCAAGTTGTACGTGATATGCGACAACCCCAAGCACAAGCAGCGGCAAGGTTAGGTGGCTGATGGCACGCATTGAAGGCGTCGATCTGCCGCGCGACAAGCGCGTTGAATACGGGCTCACCTACATCTACGGCATCGGGCTGAGGACCTCTCAGCGCGTGTTGAAGGAAGTAGGTATTAACCTGGACACGCGCGTCAAGGACCTTTCCGAAGGAGAGGTTACCAAGTTGCGCGATTACATTACCAAGAACCTGAAGGTGGAAGGTGACCTGCGCCGCGAGGTGCAGCTCAACATCAAACGCCTGATGGAAATTGGCAGCTACCGCGGCCTGCGTCACCGCTACGGGCTACCTGTGCGCGGCCAACGCACCCGCACCAATTCGCGCACTCGCAAAGGCCCGGCCAAGACTGTGGCTGGGCGTGGCCGCCGACGCGGCGCCACTAAGAAGTAGGAGCTGGCAGTATGGCTAAAGACGATAAAGAACCAAAGGCCAAAGGCGCCAAGGCTGCAGCTCCCGAGGGTGCTGCGCCGGAAGCTGCAAAGGAAACCAAGCGCCCCGCTCGTGCAGTTAAGAAAGCGGTCAAGCGCACGATTTCCGTGGGCCAGATCCATATTTTTGCTACGTTCAATAACACCATCGTCACCATCACCGACGAGCAGGGCAATACAGTTTCGTGGGCTAGCGCAGGCCTGGTTGGCTTCAAAGGTTCGCGCAAGAGCACACCCTTTGCTTCTCGCCTGGCCACTGAGCGCGCGGTCAAAGCCGCGCAGGACCTGGGCATTCAGGAAGTGGAATTATTCGTAAAGGGCCCTGGCCCCGGCCGCGAATCTGCAGTGCGCGCCGTGCAGACCATGGGCCTGCGCGTGAAAGCTATTTCGGATGTGACCCCGCTGCCGCACAACGGTTGCCGCCCGCCCAAGCGGCGTAGGATGTAAGGAAGGTTTATGGCAAGACACACAGATCCGGTTTGCAAGCTGTGCCGCCGTGAGGGAGAAAAACTCTTCCTTAAGGGCGAGCGCTGCTTCTCACCCAAGTGCGCCATCGAGCGGCGCAATTATCCGCCTGGTTTGCACGGTAAAGGCGCCGAATGGCGCCGCTCACGCGAGTCAGACTTTGGCAAGCAGCTGCGCGCCAAACAAAAGGCGCGCCGTGTCTATGGCGTTTTCGAGAAACAGTTCCGCCGCTATTTCCGCGAGGCTTTGCGATCGCGCGGCGTGACTGGCCTGACTATGCTGCAAATGCTTGAGTCTCGCTTGGATAACGTGGTATATCGCATGGGCTTCGCCAGTAGCCGCGCCCAAGCGCGCCAGTTGGTGAGCCATGGCCACTTCACCATCAACGGCCGCCGCAACGACGTGCCCTCCACGCTGGTGCAAGAAGGCCAAGTGGTCGAGATCCGCGAGGGTTCGCGCGCGAGCAAATTCTTCA
>JBKJWG010000107.1:0-18872 GCA_046716985.1 Anaerolineales bacterium
CCAGGGCCGCGCCCCTGGCGACACCTGGCTGCAGCACACGCACCTCGGCTACAACTATCGCATCACCGAAATGAGCGCCGCGCTCGGGCTCGTGTAGCTTGGGCGCCTGAAAGAAATGGTTGCGAAACGCGAGCAGGTAGCTGCCTGGTACGGCGAGCGATTGAGCAAACTCGAACTAGTTGAAGTTCAGCGCGTGATCGCCAGCACCACCCGCATGAGCTGGTTTGTGTATGTCATTCGGCTCGCGCCCCAAGTGGACCGCGATAAATTAATTACACGGCTGCAAGCCGCAGGCATCCCCAGTCGGCCTTATTTTGCCCCCATCCATTTGCAACCCTTCATGATCGAGCGCTTCGGATACAAACCCGGAGATTTTCCGATCACCGAGGATCTAGGGCGGCGCGGCCTGGCCCTGCCTTTCTCCAGCATAATGAGCGAAGATCAAGTGGAATTGGTTTGCGCCGAATTAGAGAAGGCGCTGCCCAAATCGATGGAATAATCAGCCCCGGCTTGCCGGGACTTTTGTTGATTAGGGCAGTTCTTTGAAATTGATAAAGATCAAATTTTGCTGGCAATTGTCAAAAGTGCTGAAGGCAGTCGATTCTGAGATCGGCTGGCCTTGCTCGTTGATCAATACGATATGCAGCGTTTCAGAAGCCGCCGGCGCATCGCCCAGCTGGATCTCGTAATAGGCGCCCGGGCCATATTGCGTGGCTGCGCCGGTGAGGCCGATCTTGTCCACAGCTTCACCGCTCAAGGTTCCGGTCACCTGCACGCGTAACCCGGTGATGGGCGCATCATCCAGACCAAAGACTTGCCCAGCTACGCCAGAGAAGTTGCAGCCGAGCTCGGGATGGAACACAGAAGAATCCAGCGCGGCCGGGCTGCCTTCTTGAATGCGAAACGAACTAACAGGCTCCGGGGTTGCAGTGGGTTCTGAGGTTGCGGTTGGCGTATGAGTGGGGGTCTGCGTTGCCAATAATTCCAATGTCGCCGTGCGTAACTCCACCGTGGCAGTGGCCGGCGGCAGCGGGTTCAAGCCGCTTTGCGGGTCGAGGAAGATCTGCGTGAAATAGCCGCCCGCGCACAGCGTGCTGATCAGCGCGATGATGCTGCCCAGGTTCCAAACGGCCGCGCCGAACTTGCGCGGCGGCTTGCTCGTTTTTTCTTCTTTGAAATCGAATTCGTCCATTTCAGGCTCCAGGCTTGATTCTATATCAAGCTGTGATTAGGGGTTCTGAATCTCTATCGTCGATTGTGTGCGCTGGGTTCCCAGCCAATCTTCAACCGCCTTCAATTGCAGCGCCAATAGCGCTTGCGGGCTGAGCGGGCGAGCCGGGTCGCGCGCGATCACTTCGATCAGGTGAAAGCCCAGCGCACTTTGCACTACCTGGCTGTGTTCGCCGGGCTGCAAGGCGAAGGCGGCCTCTTCCACTTCGAGCTGCAGCAGATAGCCGCGCGGGAACCAGCCTAAGGTTCCCAGGCGCTGTGGGTCGTTGTTCTGCACCACAGTCTCGAACGGCGTTCCGTTTTCCAATTGGCCCAACAATCGCTCCGCTTGAAACTCATCGTTCAACAAAATTTGGCGCGCTTCCACTTGTTCGGCGCTGGTCGGCACGCCCGCGGCGATCTCGCTGCGCATGTGCCCGGCTTCGATCTCCAGCTTCAATTCCTGGCGAAAACTCTCCGCCGTGAAGCCTTGCGCTGCCAGCCAGGCATCAAAGGTTTGCTGCCCGCCTGCCTGCTCGATCACGGTGTTGAGCCGCTCGGCCACGGTTGCATCGTCGGCGGTGAAACCGGCTGCGCGGGCGCCCTGCGCCAGCAGCAGGCGGTCGACCAGATCATCAAGCACGATCTGCTCGACATTGTCTGTTGCCAGAAGTGTGCCAGTTTGCACTTGGGCGGCCTGATATAGATCCAAATTGGTTCTGAAACTCACCGCGCTGATGCCCTCTCCGTTGACCGTCGCCACGAAGGTGGGCAGGGTCGGCGTGGTTTGCGCCACGGAAGGCAGGGGAGTAGCGCCTGATGCGCCTAGGCTGCAAGCCGTGGCCAACATCGATAAGAGAAACAGCGCGACAACGCGACGAGGCATCAGATGTGATGAAGTTGGGAACAAAGCGGGAAAATTATACAGTATCGAATTTTGCATTTTGCTCGCGGTCGAAACGATCGCATGCGTTAAAATCGCCCCGATCATCCAATGAAGAACGAGACATTATTAAAACTGGTAAACCAATTCTTGCGTACGTCTTGCCGCGTCCAAATTGAAGGGCAGGAGAATGTGCCGCGCAGTGGAGCCGCAATGCTGGCCTCCAATCATTTGGGCTTGTTGGATGCGCCGCTTGTCTATGTAGGCGTGAATCGCGCCGATCTCACCGGCTGGGTCGCCGACAAGCACAGAGCCAATCCGCTCTTCGCTTATCTGGTCAATTTATCCGGCGCCATCTGGCTCGATCGCGAAAATGTGGACATGCAGGCCCTGCGTAAAGCGCTGCAGGTCTTCAAAGACGGCGGGATATTTGGTCTGGCGCCAGAAGGAACGCGCAGCCCCACCCATGCGATGATCCCCGCCAAAGAGGGCGCCTCTTATTTGGCCATCGTGAGCGGCGTGCCCATCATTCCGGCTGCTGTCACCGGGACCGAGACGGCAGCCCGCGCATGGTTGCGCTTGCGCCGGCCAGTGCTCAAGATCCGCATTGGCAAGCCGTTCCAGTTGCCGCCTATGCAGCGCGGCAGCCGGCAGGAAGCTATGCAGCGCGGCACCGATGAGATCATGTGCCGCATCGCGGCCTTGCTGCCGCCTGAATATCGCGGCGTTTACGCCGAGCATCCGCGCCTCAAAGAATTGCTGGTGGCCGCTTCCGCTTGACAACAGATTTCTATCGAGGATAATTACGGTAATTAAATAAAAAGCGTCGATAGAGGAAAGTACGCGCTGGGAAGCTGTTAGGGAGGCCGGGTCGCGACTGAAAGCCCAGCCCAGCGGAGCAGCGCCGAAGTTCCCTCTTGAGTTGCTCGGGTGAATTGCTGTAAACATCACAGCTTAATAGCCCGGGCCGCAACTTCAGCGTTACAGGAAGAGCCAATTGCCTGATAAATCTGGCTGTTGGAACGAGTTGGCGGCATGGCCGCCATTTGGGTGGTACCACGGGAAACTCCCGTCCCTAGCTGGATGGGAGTTTTTGTTTGTGGAGGACGAATGATGGATAGTTTCGAAAAGATCCGCGCTGAAGCACTGGCGGCGCTGAACAGCGTGCAAAATGAAGCCGCGCTCGAGCAATGGCGCACGACGCACCTGGGGCGTAATTCAGCCTTGATGCAAAACCTGAAGCAGTTGGGCGCGCTGAGCGCGGAAGAACGTCCGCAAGCCGGCAAATTGGCCAACGAGGTCAAGCAGGGGCTCGAGGCCGCGCTCGAAGAGCGGCGCAGCGCGCTGCACGGCGCGCGCCTGCGCGACTCGCTAGGCACCGATCGCTTGGATGTGACCCTGCCGGGGCGCGCAATTCCGTTGGGGCGCTTGCATCCGATCACGCAGACATTGCGCGAGATCAACCAGATCTTCGGCGAAATGGGCTTTCAGGTCTACCGCTCGCCGGATGTGGAAACTGACGAATACAACTTCCTATTGTTGAATTTTCCGCTCAACCACCCAGCGCGCGAAATGCAGGATTCGTTTTATATCGAAGGCGGCAATCCAGAAAACCCAACGCTGCTGCGCACGCACACTTCGCCGGGCCAGATCCATGCCATGCGCGAATATTCGGCAAAGGATGCCAAGAACCCGCCGCCGGTACGTATCATTCTGCCCGGCATGTGCTATCGCTACGAGCAGATCACGGCTCGCTCAGAGGTGCAGTTCACCCAAGTGGAAGGCCTGGCCGTCGGCCATCACATCACCTTCGGCGATCTGAAAGGCACACTCACCGATTTCGCCCAGCGCTTCTTCAACGCGGATGTGCGCACGCGTTTCCGCGCTTCGCACTTTCCATTCACCGAGCCCAGCGCCGAAATGGACGTGGAATGTTTCGTCTGCCGCGGGGCGGGCTGCTCGGTGTGCAAGCATAGCGGCTGGCTGGAGATCCTCGGCAGCGGCATGGTGCATCCCACCGTGCTGCGCAACGGTGGCTATGACCCGGAGAAATATTCCGGCTTCGCTTTCGGCATGGGACCCGAGCGGCTAACCATGCTGCGCTATCGCATCGAAGATATTCGCTATTTCTGGCGCAACGACCTGCGTTTCCTTGAACAGTTCTAGAGAGTGTAGAGATGAAAGTACCGCTTAGTTGGTTAAAAGATTTCGTAAACCTGGATGGCATCGCCGTCGAAGACCTCGCGCATGCCCTGACTGTGGCGGGCCTGGAAGTCGAGGAGATCCATTACGTTGGCCTGCCCATGCCCAGCGGCCGCCAGGAGAACAAGATGAGCGGTATTGTTTGGGACCCAGCCAAACTGGTAGTTGGCGAGGTGCGGGAAGTACTGCCACACCCCAACGCCGATCGCCTGGTGCTGTGCCGCCTGTTCGACGGCGAAAAGGAACACACTGTGCTCACCGGCGCGGCTAATCTATTTGAATACAAAGGCCAGGGCGAGTTGAAGAAGCCACTCAAGGTGGCTTATGCCAAAGAGGGCGCTGAGATCTTCGATGGGCATCAGCCCGGCTTCCAGAAGACGACGCTTAAACGCGCCAAGATCCGCGGTGTAGATTCTTATTCGATGGTGTGCTCCGAAAAGGAGCTGGGCATATCGGAAGAGCATGAAGGCATCATCTTTCTACCTGATGATGCCAAAGCCGGCACGCCCCTAGCCGATGTGCTCGGCGACGCGGTTTTCACGATCGCCATTACGCCCAACATTGCCCGCAACGCCAATGTGTATGGTGTCGCTCGTGAAATCGCCGCGCTGACCGGGCGCAAGCTCAAGCCAATGCCCGTCGCCGTGAAGGCTGCCGGGCCGGCTATCAAAGGCAAGGTCAAGATCGAGATCAAAAATCCCGAGTTCAACCCGCGCTTTGTGTTGGGATTGATCAGGAATATCGAGATCAAGCCCAGCCCGGACTGGGTGCAGCAGCGCCTGCGCCTGGCGGGCATGCGCCCGATCAACAACATCGTGGACGCCACCAACTACGCCATGCTTGAACTGGGCGAGCCGCTGCACGCCTTCGATTACGACGTGCTCGTGCAGCGCGCCGGTGGCAAGCCGCCCACCATCATCACGCGCACGGCCAAGAAGAACGAGAAGCTCACCACGCTGGATGGCGTCGAGCACAGGCTGGATGATTTCACGGTGTTAGTGTGCGACACAGCTGGAGCCCTCTCCATCGGCGGTGTGATGGGCGGAGCCGAATCTGAAGTTACCGAACAGACACGTAATGTGCTGCTCGAGGGCGCGGCGTGGAACTTCATCAACATTCGCAAAACGTTAGTGGCGCAGCGCATTTCGTCGGAAGCGGCTTATCGCTTCTCGCGCGGCGTGCACCCTGCCATGGCGCCGCGCGGCGTAAGCCGCGGCTTAGAGCTGATGCGCCAGTGGTCCGGCGGCGTGGTAAGCGCAGGCCTAATCGATAAATATCCGCTGCCCGCCAAAGCGGTCACGGTCGAAATTTCTGCCGATGACACGCGCCGCTGGCTGGGCATTGATCTGACTCTTGCGCAAATGGCCGCCATCTTACGTAAGCTCGAATTCCGCGTCACTGCGACCGCCAAGAAACTCAAGGTGACGGTGCCCGATCACCGTTTGGATATTGGCGAAGGTGTGATCGGCAAAGCGGATGTGATGGAAGAGATGGCCCGCATTTATGGTTACGAAAAGATCCCCGCCACGCGTATCAGTGATCAACTGCCGCCGCAGCGCGGCAACCGCGCTCTGCAAGTCGAGGAGCGCGTGCGCGATCTGCTGGCGCGCTTGGATTTGCAAGAGGTCATCACTTATCGCCTCACGTCGCCCGAACAGGAAGCCCGCCGTCTGCCGCCGGGCACCCCGCCGGACGATAAACCCTACGTGAAATTGGCTAACGCGATCTCGCAAGAGCGCGCTGTGTTGCGCAAGAGCCTGCTGGCTTCCGTGCTGGAGATCGCCGAGCGCAACTCGCGGCTGCGCCCGCGCACCGCCCTGTTCGAGATCGGCCCGGTCTTCCATGTGTCCGAGGCCGTGCCGCTTCCTGACGAATTGCAGCGCCTGGTCATCGCACTTGGCGGCCCACGTGAGCTGCCTAGCTGGGCAGGCGCCGACGTCACTCCGATGGATTTTTACGATGTCAAGGGCATCGTGCACTCCTTGTTGAGCGGACTGGGTTTGAAGGTACTTTCTTATGAGCACGCCAGCCATCCAGCTTTCCATCCGGCCACGAGCGCCAGAGTGATGGCCGGTGGTCACCAGGTGGGCGTCTTTGGCGAACTTCATCCGCAAGTGCAAGCCCAATACGATCTCGGCGTCCATCCTTTGCAAGCTGCCACTATCAATATGGATGTGCTCATCGAGCTGGTGCCGGAACGCTTTGACTCCGAGTCGGTGCCGGCTTACCCGCCGGTGCTCGAAGACCTGGCTCTGATCGTCGACGAGTCCGTTCCCGCCGGCCAGGTGGAGGCTATGATCGCGCAGACCGGCGGCAGCATACTCGCCGCCGTGTCGCTGTTCGACGTTTATCGCGGTGACCAGATCGGCGCAGGCAAAAAGAGCCTAGCCTATCAGCTCACCTATCAGCATCCTGAGCGCACGCTCACCGACGATGAAGTCGCCAAGCTGCGCGAGCGCATCGTGAAGCGCCTGCAGCAGGAGCTGGGCGCGCAACCGCGCGCCTGAACCTGCAGCAGACCGCGTAGGTATAATCCAAGCTGAGTTGCAGTTTTTTCGCAACTTAGCAACTCACTAATGTTATTCCTAGGCGTGCTTTCTGTATTTCAATTGACCCTATTCCCGGGTCTCTTGATCATTCGTCTGTTCCCGGCCAAACGCAGTTTGATCCAGCAGTCTGCTTACATCTTTATGCTCAGCCTGCTCGCCAATTATCTGGCTGTGTTCCTATTGGTTTCGCTAAGCCTCTATTTGCGCTCTGTGGTTCTGGTTTTGTTCGCATTGCAAACGGCGCTGCTCATCTGGCTCAATCGCGATAGCTTGCGATTCAAACTTGGCGGGTGGAGCGCCAAGATCACAAAAGCAATCTCCAGCAGCCTGGCCTTTTTTAGTGTGTGGACTAAGAAAGATTTCTGGGCTGCTTTTTTATATGCGCTATTTGGCTTGATCGCAGTTGTCGGCATCGCTTGGGTGCTTACAGTTTGGGTTAAGAATTTCAATACCGTCTATCAAAATTGGGATGCCTGGGCCTCGTGGGACCGTTGGGCGGAAAAATGGGCCGAAAATCGCTTTCCCGATGACTCGTGGGAATACCCGCAATTAATTCCGGCCAGCTATTCCCTTGCCTATAAATTTATCGGTACGGTTGCAGTCAAGTTCTTCGGCAAGAGCATCATGCCGCTCTTCACTTTATTCATCGCCTTGATGCTTTTCGACCTCGGCAGGAAAAATAGATCCTACGGATACATGCTAGGCGCTGGCCTGGCTGTTTACAGCATTAACCTACTGTTGGGCAAATATATTGCAGATGCGTATGTTGACATTCCTGTGGCCTGTTTTAGTTTGATGGCCGTCTACTCACTTTTGAAACTCGATCGAGTTACCAACATGGGCGAGCTTAAACAAACCCTGGTGCTGGGTTCCTTGGCAACTGCTGCCGCGGCCTTAACCAAGCAAACAGGTTTGTACGTGATGTTTTTTTATCCGCTTCTGGCTTATCTATGGGTTTTGCGCGGCAATAAGAAAATGGAAAGGCGCCAGGCTTTTAATTTGCTGGGCAAACATTTTTTACTTGTTCTAGCCCTGGTTATTCCCTGGTATGTCTTTGTGGAGTACCGCATCATTTACGGGGATAGTAGATCCGTTATTCAATATGTCACTAGCGATATTTACGAAGGACAAACCTATGCGCAGCGTTTCATCGCCGCCATAAGCTTAATAGGTGACTATGTTTACTTCTATATATTTCTGCTTGTGTCTTTATTTGTATTGAATAATAAGTTTCGCCAGATCGTTATTTTTCTGATCTTACCCTTCTCCATTTTGTGGGCGCTTTTCCTCGGTTACGAACCCCGTAATCTCGCTATCGCCGTGCCTTTCGTGGCCATGTCCGCCGGTGTGGCAGTGGAGTCCTGGGGCGCGAGGCTAAAGGTCGCTTTCAAAGATCGCAAGCGTGCGCGCTTGCCCGCTTACGCGATACTTCTTGTTGCCCTGGCCGCTTTGGGTCTGGGCACCCTCGCCCTGGGTGACGAACGGCTTATTGAGAAGCAGATCAGCGAGCAGCGCCAGATCATCGAGCCAGAATTGAATGAAAAACTTTATAGCTACTTTAGCCGCGAGCACGGTCCAAGACCGGTCATAACGGATTATCCGCTTGAATGGCTGCCAGGCTTAGAGGGGATTTGGCGGTTTGAGTCTTTCGAAGACTACGATACTTATGTGCAAAATTTGCAAAAGTACGCCAATGTAGACTTGATCTTAGTTCGGATCGAGGGCATTGACGCCCGTATCGCCCTGGAAATTCAACAGAACATCGACGCGGGTCTTTATGAATTGATCTTCACTCAGTCCAATTACAGGTTGGTGCGCATCCTTGCGCGCTGATGATCTATGCCTAAGCCCATCCCCAATTCGCAGATCTTTATTGTGATGCCTGCCTACAATGAGAGTAGAGTCATCCGCAAAACACTGCGGCCTCTAGTCGATGCTGGCTTTTCAGTGGTGGTTGTCGATGATGGCTCGAAGGACAATACCTGGCGGCAACTGGCTGGCCTTGGCGTCCATCGTTTGCGCCACCCGTTCAATTTAGGTCAAGGCGCGGCCTTGCAAACCGGGGTCAGTTATGCCCTGCAGCAAGGCGCGCAATATATCGTCCATTTCGACGCTGACGGTCAGCATAGCCCCGAGGACATCCGCGGCCTGCTCGAGCCGGTGCTGCAAGGCAAGGCCGATGTTGCGCTTGGCTCACGCTTCCTGCGCCGCGACGACTGGCAGGCGGTGCCGCCTGCCCGCCGCGTGCTGCTTAAAGGCGCAATCGTGGTCAACTGGCTGCTGGCCGGCTTATGGTTGAGTGATGCGCATAACGGGGCGCGGGCGCTCTCGCGCCGCGCCGCACAAAAGATCGTGTTGCGCGAAAATGGTTTCGCCCATGCCACCGAGATCTTGCAGCAAATCCGTGCTAACCATTTGCGCTATGTCGAGCGTCCTACCCGTATCCGCTATACGGATTATTCGCAAATGAAAGGCCAGCGCGCCTGGCACGCCCTGGATATTTTTGTCGACCTGGTGATCCGCAAGTTGTTGCGATGACCCCCATTCAATTACTGCTCATCCTGATTTCGATCGTGATCGCTGTGTTTTATTTCCAGCGCCTGCGCTCACGCCTGCTGGATCGGACCGTCTTCTTTCTGCTGATTATTGTTGCCCTGTTTATGGTATTGCGCCCGGATTGGGCCAATGACGTAGCTAATTATCTTGGGGTGGGCCGCGGCGCCGACCTGGTCACCTATCTCGGCATCAGCGGCCTGGCTTTCTTATGGCTAGGGCTCTACACTCGCCAGCGCGACCTGGATGTGCGCCTGACCGAGCTGGCGCGCCGCCTGGCTATTTTGGGAGCAGGGCCACCTAAAAAGAAGAGGACCCGTTCTAAGTAAGCGCTTGCCCGACTTACCAGGCGGGGGATAGCAGTCCGGTCTACTGGATTTGTGCCTGGGTTATACTTCAGCCACACACCAGATTTATCTTTTTTTTCCTTCTCTTTGAGGACTGCATGCTAGTTTTGGGTATCGGTGGTTTCTATCACGATTACAACTGCGCGTTAATTGATCTCAAGACTCAACGTGTAGCCATTGCTGAAGCAGAACGGTTTTCAAGGCGAAAACAACACATTATTCTTCCTGGCGAAGATCTACTTGTGCCTATCGAAAAATGCTGTAACGATCTCGGTAAGACCATCCGAGATATTGATGTTGTTGTTTTTGGTCACACAGACCCATTTCCTGTAAAAGTGGCTCTCGAAAAAGAACTGGGCTCTAATAAAAAATATGTTTCGGTAGATCACCATTTAGCGCATGCTGCGGCCGGGTTCTTTAGCAGCCGCTATGACACCGCCTCGATCCTCTCCCTGGACGGTTACGGGGACGGGTCAAGTCTCCTTTTGGCGCACGGGGTAGGCAATAAGATACAAGAATTTTCACGAACGGATGACCAGAATAGTTTTGGTTTGGAGTTCCTGCGCGCAACGATTCATCTTGGGCTGGGCGGTTTAGGAGCTGAAGGTAAGACGCAAGGCCTAGCTGCTTACGGCGAGCCTGTTTATTACGACGCTTACATGAATGAAATTGATATCGACGCCCAGGGGCATATGAGATTGAGCGCGGATCTACGCGGAGATGTAACCCATCTTTCGCGCGAGGGCGGGTATTTGAACACGGAATTGCTCAGCAACACCTTCCTTAATAATCTTTTTCCACGAAGGATTAACCCAGAGCCCCTCACACAAGATCACATGAACCTGGCTGCCAGCATCCAGAAGGTCTTAGATGAGATCGGCGCCAAACTCGCTAAAATCGCCAAAGAGAAAACGGGGTTATCCAATTTGGTGCTAAGCGGAGGGGTTTGCATGAATTCTTCGATGAATGGGGCCCTGCTACTAAGTAATGAATTTAGTGGCCTGTACGCACTGCCCATGGCCTCTGACCGCGGCATAAGCCTCGGTGCAGCGCTCTATTACGTTCATCAAGAGTTGGATGCGCCTCGTTTCTTTGTTCTGGACAACGTTTTTTATGGTGGCAGCTATAGCGATAAAGAGGCCGAGCAAGCCATGAAGAAAGCCGGGCTAAAGGTTCACAAGAGCAAAGATGCCAAAGCAGAAGTAGCCGATGCTTTGAATAAAGGCCAAATTGCTGGGTGGTTCCAAGGGCGGTCCGAAATGGGCGCGCGGGCCTTGGGGCACCGAAGTATTTTGGGCAACCCAAAACGTGCAGAGATGAAAGACATCATCAACGAACGCGTGAAACATCGGGAGTGGTTTCGCCCCTTCGCTCCATCCGTACTAGAAGAACGCGCCGCGGAATATTTTTCTTTTCCCCCGCGAGTGGCCGATCTAACCTTTATGACTTTTACGGTTCCGGCTACGGATAAAGGGGCAGAGCAAATTCCCGCAACCGTGCATGTCGATAAAACAGCCCGCGTGCAATTGGTCAATGCACAAACAAATCCCGAATATCACGCGCTGATCAAAACCTTTGAGGATGTAAGCGGCATCCCGGTTGTTTTGAACACCAGTTTCAACGACAAAGACGAACCTATTGTTGAAACCCCGGCGGATGCCGTGCGCACCTTCCTTAACAGCGATATGGATATTCTTTGCGTTGGAAACATGATCGGCATCAAGGGCCAGTGAAACAACTAAGCCTTGCTCGTCTTTGGAGCAAACTCCGCCAGCACGGATTCCGAGCTGGGTTGCGCCGTTCGCTCTATCGGCGCACAGAACCAATCGCAAATGTGCCACTCAAAAATATTGATCCGTTTTTTCTTTTCAAGACCAATTTGTATGAAGCCGAAGAAGCGGAAAAGCGTGATCTAAAATCGTCAACCTACCTCGCCAGTGCATCCTCCTTGGAGCAGGACTATCCAGAGGTATTAGAATTCGAAGGGCGATTTTTACGATATAAGTTCATCCACGCTATTGAGGCACCCAAAGGGCTGATCGTATTCTTCCATGGCCACGGGGGCAACATTTCTCCGAATCCCGTATTGGATTTTGACATCCTTGCCCCATGGGATACATATGGATACAGACGGCAAGGCAGCTGGTTCTGGGGCGAAGGCGGGGATAACTTCGTTGATAGACTGGTCCACAAATTAATAAAGAAGTATCTTGTAAATATGCATGCCCGTCCCTGGTTTACATATGGAGGTTCTATGGGCGGCTTTGCAGCTTTGTGGCATGGCATAAAGTATGACAGCAGCGGCATTTATGCAACCGCACCCCAGGTTGACTTGAGACGAAAAATTCAGGATTATGGCGACACGAAGAATCCTTACACTGAACTCAAGGGGCAAAGCTCCGACGATTTTCCGGATCTATACAAGCTTGCAGAATCAAAGGAAGAATTGCCCCCGCTTTTTCTTGTTCAGTGCCAATACGATGCTGTCAATGATTTTGCCAACCATGCTCTGCCCCTGGTGCAAATCTTTCAGAACAAAAAAGCGTGGTTGGGCTTAAGAATTTACCCTGCTGTGGGCCATAAGAGCCATGACGGCTCGCTGGAAGAAGCCCTTGTCTTTTTTCGACAAATCGTGGAAAAAGCTCCGGCAAAAAGACCGAAATTTATACGTCAAACAAATACTACGCTATAGCTTCATAAGCGCCTGGTCCAGTGTTGGATCGGCAGGGCGTCCATCCCGCAATTTTACTTAATCGCTTCGATGATCTCGGCCGCCAGATCGTAGCGATTAAAGGCGGGCATCAGGTAGATGCTCTGCGCCCAGCCGCGGCAAGAAGCACACAATGGATAATCGATCCTTTGTGCTCTTTGTGCTGATGTTTCATCATTGAGGAAAGAGAGCCTTGGCTCGCTGGAGCAAATGTAGATAAAAAGCGCTTGGTGGCGGCAACTCTTTAGTCACGATCATATTGTAATCCGTCCGTATCGGCTCCGCACTCTCCCAGGTAATAAGCAGGTCAAAATCCCCGGGCTCCAGTTCTTCCAAGACAGTAGGAACGTTGTTGTTCACTGTAATCAAAATCCAGTTTTGGCCGCGCAGATGTTGCTCCCAGTCTGTACCGCTGCTGGTCTCGAACTGGTTACTGTGGCGAATAGCGTGATATTTATCAAGGGTTGAACTGAGGAGACCGCATTTCAAATCATCCTGGTCATAGAGCATTTCCAAGCTGGGCCCGCAGCCCGCATTTTCGAGGGGGCCATTGATAATAATAAACACGGTGTGCGCTTCGACATAAGGAACTGCATCTTTCAGGCCACGATAGAACATATTTAAGGCAGCTTCCGCCCGGTTAAATCGGGTCGATTGGTTCACCACGTCAAATAGGCAAAACCCGGCGAATAACAAGATAAGTGCAACCGCCATAATGCGAAGAAGTTGTTTATTCGTGGTTTCATACACCATCAACAGCAGAGGAAATAAGCCGAAAACTGCCGATGAATAGACGCGCCCACTGACAGGATAATCAAGAAGGATATAAGGCACCGGTCCGAAAATCAAAAACCAGAGGGAGGCAAGGTAGATGCAAGTCCAGCGTGATTTTGTTTCGGCGATCCGTTTAAGTATGGGGCCGCGATGAATGTGAACAATCCATATGGAGGCTAAGGCCAGGATCAATAGCAGGCCCACCGCCATCAGCAAATTCAGCGGAAAAGTCTCAAAGTTTGCGAATTGACCAAACCGTAAATAAACTGCCGGACCCGCTCCGAGTACGTTCATGGGCAGATCGCCTATATCGACGACCATCGCGGGATGCTCCATCGTCCGGCCTTGCGTTAAGGCAATATAGCTATAGAGCCAATAGGGGATCAGCAGGATAAGTCCACTGACCGCGGCCAAACCGACAAAAAGCAATAGCCGCCTGCGCGCACTACCCTTTTTGGGTACGGGCAGAAGCGGCCAGGCAAGCAGCAATAGCGCGGGAAACAAGAAGGCCGTGTTCTCATAAGTGAGCACCGAAACCCAAAAGAAAGCAAAACTCAACAGCAGCCAACGGCCGCGTTGCTCAGCCGCCCATCGTTGCAATGCAAGACCGGCAAGAAAAAAGAAAATCAGGGAAATTCGGCCATTGTCATATGGTATTCTGAACACCGTCGAGGTAGAGACCCAATTTAAAAAGAGTAAAAAAACAAACAAATATGGCAACGCCTTGCTGCGCTTCCTTTGCGGCCAGGCATTTAGGAAGCAAGCTGAAGCCACGATGGCGGTGATGAGAAGCAGACCAAAAGAAAAAGAATGCTCGAGCAATGGGTTATAGCCGAGCAATTTGTATTGATATGTCCAATAAAGGCTTTCGATCAGCCGCCCATTCTCATAGAAATATCGCTGCCACGCTTGGACGTCAGGGAGGTTATTGGCGTAGTGATAAACAAAGAAATCATCCCCACTGAAATAATGCTGGATGACCCCACCGAATGCGGCTATTAAGATAAACAAAAATCCCCCCGCGGCCGCCCACAACAACGGGGTTGTTCTGTTTTTACTTGGTTGTTCTAAGGTTTGCATAAATCAGAAATAAAAAACTTTCTTGGGTTTAGGATAAGAAACGATTCTATCAGTCAAAAACACTGTAGGTTCAAGAACCTAACTTATCTTAAGCAGATTTGAATGGCTTGCGAGCCAACGCGCCAACAAAAACACCAAATAAGTAGGTGTTCTCGTGCTCGACCTGCAGCTCAGCAGATTCTAGCAACCTGCCCAATTCAGTATGATTATATACACGGCCCAGCCAAACGCGAGCGCCAGCACTTCCAATTCGCCGCAGAAAGCCGACTAAGCCGCGGCGATTGGGGACACCGACGAAGACTAAGCCGCCAGGTTTAGCCAACCAAGCCATAGCGCGGATTGCCTCCTCGGGACTATCGAGTTCTTCAACAGAGGAACTATTCCAAACCAAGTCCATTGAGCCGGCCAGTGCGCCTGGATGAAATATGTCCATCAAGACAAAAGCAGCTTGGAAATCTACTATGCGAGCCTGACGATGATCTTCAAGATTAAGATCGGCGGCTATGCTTAGTGAAACCTCCGGTTGCTGGGCAATCAGATGGGCTGCGAACCCGCTGCCACAGGCTACCTCGGCGACCCGCAGGTCCCGCCGGCCTGCGAAGACATGCTTTTGGAACAGTTCGACCAAGCCGCGGTTCATTGAATAGCGCAGCCATTGGTAGGGCCGCGTAAACTCCAGACGGTCCAGCCAATTGAATTCAGGCAATTTTCTCCACCACGATAAGGGCCGATGAACCCATTGGAAAATTAATAAAGCCAAGCAATTTTGCTTCAAGCCAACAGATAGCCAAAAGAGAAGTGTTCACGATGGCTGGCGGGATATTCACGTCGGAAATCGAAGGCAGCACTGGATCCCTTGGTCGATTCAACAATTTTCGCAGCGCTATAAATGGAAACAATAAAAAGAATAAATAAGTTGCGCGCTTAATTTCAATTCCTGGCCTTATAAAAAGTGTCTGCAATTGGCCCAAATTGTAACGGCGCACCGAGTTGACCGCGCGGTCATGTTCGCTAAGCAGCCATTGGTGCGCAGCCATGACAAACAGACCGTGGCCACCGGGCTTCAGCACGCGCAGCGCCTCAGCCACCAGCAGTTCGGGTTGCACCGAAGCCACCTCCAGCAAATCCACACACGTTACCAAATCAAAGGCTTCACTGCAGAAAGGGAGCTGATTAGCGCTAGCTTGCGCCAGCCCACCTGCCAAACGCTGGCTGGCGAAGTCAAGTGCAATTGCAGAGAGGTCGATTCCAACAGTCTCATAATCGGCCGCCAGTTCGCGAAGCAACCCGCCGGTACCACAGCCGATGTCGAACGCCCGCCGGCCGCGCTGCACCGCAGGAAGTAGACGGCGCAGGAAAAGACGCAGCGCGCGAAACCACCAAAGCCTTCCTTCAGCGCGATCCAGGCGCGCGTATTCTTGAGCTTGCATATAGCCAGTTAATCGCGACCGGTCAGAAAACGCAAGCGCAAGCTGAGTATGCGAATTATGTAACGAAGACCCATGATGAAAAAACTGATCAGCGAGGGGGCTGACTTAGAAACCCCTACGCTGCGATCGCGAAAAGCATAACCAACCTCTTTTATTTTTAAGCCAGCGCGGTGGGCATCGTAAATAAACTCGATAAAATAATCACCGTAACCATACGGGATCAGAGTGACATAATCGAATACCTCACGGCGGATGGCAATGAAACCGCTGTCGTAGTCCATCACGTTGCCGCCAAGCACCAAACGAGCCAAAGAGTTGATCGCCCGGCTGGCATAAACGCGCAAGGGGTGACGGTTGTCGCTGCCGCCTTGCACATAGCGCGAGCCAATGGCGATATGGTTTTCATCTAGTTGCTCGATCAATTGGTTCATCACGTTGGCAGGCATAGTCATATCAGCGTCCATCCAGCCAATAATGTCGCCGTCGGCCTCGAGGATGCCACGATGGAAAGCGGCAGCCAAGCCACGCGCTTTGCGACGAATCAGGCGCAGCCCAGGAAATTTTAGTTTCTGAACTAGATCGGCTGTCCCATCGGGCGAGTCATCATCCACAACGATCACTTCAAGAGGCGCAGCAATTTGATCATAAAGGCTCTTGATTAAAGAATCGATGTGCTCCTTTTCATTGTACGTAGGAACAATAATTGAAACCTTGCTATCCTTCGTTCGCATATTTCTAGTCCTCTACTACCTTCATTAATTTCTGGACCCAATAAGAAATTTAATATTTAGGCAAATAATTTAATTCAACTAAATGATCCTTACCCGCTTCCTCTCTTTTGGTCTCGCCCACGCCCGAAACCAGGACCAGGTCCCGGTCGGCGCCGGCCAGGGGAAAGGTCGTTAGCTCCTTGGGCAGAAAAAAAGATTGCACGCTGCGAAATACCTGCTTAAATCCCAGCACCCGAAATTTATTCCACAACCGCCGGAGGCGGTGCTGGATCGGCAGCGAATCCATTCCGCAATTCTACTTAATCGCTTCGATGATCTCCGCCGCCAGATCGTAGCGGTTGAAGGCGGGCATCAGGTAAATGCCCTGCGCCCAGCCGCGCACCTGTTCGATCAGCTCGACCGCGATGCGCACGCCCTCGTGCGGCCCGTCGTCGCCGGCCGCTTCGATACGTTTGCGGATATCGTCCGGGATAGAGATGCCCGGCACTTCGTTATGCAGGAAGTTGGCGTGGCGCGCCCCGAACAGCGGCAGGATGCCGACCAGCAACGGTTTCTGCAGGGCTCCGTTGCCATTTGAATAGCTCTCCAAAAATGATTTAGCGAGCTCGGGTTCGTAGACGGGCTGAGTCAAAAAGAAATCCGCGCCGTTGGCCAGCTTACGCTGCAAGAGCTGCGTCTCGCGCTTGCCATCTTGCGGCGCCAGGTTGAGCGCCGCACCCACGTGGAACGAAGTGGGCTGCCCGATCTCGGATCCGGAATGATCCAGGCCGGCGTTGAAGCCTCGCTTGATCAACTTGATCAAGCCGGTCGGCGCCAGGTCGTAATTGTCCATCGCGTCCGGGTAATCGCCGATGGCGGTCGGGTCGCCCATCACCACGAACACGTTGCGCACGCCCAGTGCGTGCGCGGCCAGCAGGTCGCCCTGCACGCGCAACAAGTTGCGCCCGCGGGTGGGGAAGTGCAGCGTGGTATCCAGGCCAACTTCGCGTTGAATAAGATCACAGACGGCCCACGGGCTCATACGCATGCGCGCCATGGGGCTGTCGGCCACGTTGATCACGTCCGCGCTGGCTTCTTCGAGAAGGCTGGCGCCGGCCAGCAGCTTATGCGTCGAGAGGCCGCGCGGCGGGTCCATCTCCACCGCCACCACGAATTTGCCTTGCTTGAATTTCTCGGCTAACTCTGAACCCTTGTCCGCGCCGTAAACTTGTTCGGCGCGCTCCGTTACCTGTACCTGGCCGTTGCTAGCTTCTTGCTCCGCGGCGGGCTTATCCAGCGCTTTGCGCATGGAGCGAATGTGTTCGGGCGTAGTGCCGCAGCAGCCGCCAATGATGTTGGCGCCGGCCTGGCGAAAGGCTTGGGCGTATTGGCCGAAATAATCCGGCCCCGCCGGATACATGATGCGACCGGCGGCTTGCTCCGGCCAGCCCGCATTAGGCATCACCGAAAAATGCGCAGCGGGCAGGGCCTCGCGCATTTGCTTGAGTATGCGCAGCAATTGGGCGGGTCCCCCCGAACAGTTGATGCCAATCACGTCCGCGCCCGCCTCGTGGATCTTCTTGGCGGCTTTGATAGGCGTATCGCCTAGCAGCGTGCGGTCGTCCCGCGTGAAGGTCATCGAAGCCACAACTGGAATGTCTGTCAAACTTTTGACGGCCGCAACGGCTTCGCGGATCTCGTAAGTGTCCGTCATGGTTTCAATAATGATTAGGTCCGGTTTGCCCTTCAGCAATCCACGCACTTGCTCTTCGAAAGCGGCCCGCGCTTGCTCCGGCTGGACGCGGCCGAAGGGCGCCAGTCGCACGCCCAGCGGTCCGATGTCGCCGGCCACCCAGGCCTCTTTGCCAGATTCCTTCACTGCTCTGCGCGCTAGCTCAACTCCCGCTTGGGCGATCTCTTCGACCTGATCTTGCAAGCCATGTTCGGTCAGTCGGAAACGGTTGGCGCCGAAGGTATTGGTCATCACAATCTGCGCGCCGGCCTCGATGTAAGCGCGATGGATATCGACGACCAGATCGGGTTTAGTGAGATTGAGTTCATCGAAGCAGCGCGCAAAATCCACGCCGCGCTCGTGCAGCACGGTGCCCATGGCGCCGTCCGCGAGCAGCGGAGAACCGAGCTTCAGAGCGTCTAAGAAGGTTTTGCTCACGCCTCACCCCCTTCCCCTCTCCAGTCAACTGGAGAGGGGTGCCGAGCGAAGCGAGGCGGGGTGAGGTCTGTCATCTGCTACTTCTCTTGCGCTTTCATCAATTGCTCGACGCGGCTCTCGCCTACGCTGTAGTACTTCGCCTGCGGGTGATGCAAAATGATCGCCGCGGTTGATTGCTCGGGGACTAATTGATAAGCCTCGGTGAGCTGCATGCCAAGTTCTTTCTCGGCCGGCAGCAGCGTGAATACCTTGGCG
>JBKJWG010000108.1:0-4425 GCA_046716985.1 Anaerolineales bacterium
GTCTCATTGTGGTCGTGGCGATAGGATTTGAACATCCGAGCCCTTGGACCCGATGCTTGTGCGCTAGCGGTCTGCGCCACGCCCCGAGAAATAACGAGAAACGAATTGTACTCTATCGGGGCGAAGAGGAGAGAACCTCCGGTCTTGTCACCCCATGCTCTGTGCTACCGGTCTGCGCCACGCCCCGACCAGAAAGATTATAGCCCATCTATTTGCCATTAGGTAAAATGGACTCATGACCTCCACGCGGCGTTTTACTTTGGTTCTGGTACTTCTCTTAATCGGATCCGGCTGCCGGTTCGCGGCAAACAGGGCGTCCACAGTTGAACCAACAAATGGTGCGCCAACGGCGCAAGCATTTGCAACGGATCCAGCGCTTGCACCGGGCAATTACGAGCTCAGTTTAGCTAACGAGGATGGCGCGCGCGATGTGGTCTTGCATCTGCCACCCGCTTACGATGGCAACAGCCAGCTGCCGTTGTTGATCGTGCTACATGGAGGCGCGGGCAGCGGGGAGCAGATCCAGCGGTTGAGCGAAATGGATGAGGATGCCGACGAATTCGGATTTGTAGTAGCTTACCCGGATGGCAGCGGCCGACTTGAAGATCGCTTGTTTACCTGGAACGGCATGCACTGCTGCGGTTACGCGTATGAAAACAATATCGACGATGTGGGTTTTATCAGTTTGTTGATCGATAACCTGCTCAGCCATTATGCCATCGACCCTGATCGTGTGTACATGACCGGCATTTCGAATGGCGGCATTATGGCTTATCGCGCCGCGGCTGAGCTGGCCGACAAGGTGGCTGGCATCGCGCCGATCGCGGGCACGATCGGCGGGCAAGTAAACGCGGATGGGCCAGTAATGATCCCGCTTACTCCCAACTCCCCTGTGGCAGTGATCGCGTTTCACGGAATCCAAGATCAGCATGTTTTGTACGAAGGTGGCAACGGGCCGATGGCATTGATCGACGGGCGCATTGATGTTTCGGTGTCGGAGTCGATTGCGTTCTGGGTGCGGGCCAACGGCTGCGCCCCGCAGCCCGCTACTGAAATCCAGGCGGATGGCAACATCATTATCGAGACTTATAGCGGCTGCGCCGACGATGCCAAGGTGGTGCTGGTCACGATCGTGGATGGCGGGCATGCCTGGCCCGGCGCCAAACGGGGCCTCGTCAGCGACAAGCCGACACAGGATATTTCGGCCAATGCGATGTTGCTGCAATTCTTCCTGGAGCACCCGAAGGTGAAATAACAATGCCTTTTTCTGCCAGGATATGGGGGGTTACTCAAAAAGAACGCCAACAGAGTTATCCCTGCGACAAATTCGTGACCGATGCAGACGGCGTTTATTTTCGCGGTTTAACTGTCAACGCCAAACCGGAGAAAGTATTTCGCTGGTTGTGCCAGTTGCGCGTGGCGCCCTATAGCTGTGACTTGATAGACAATTTTGGCCGACAGAGCCCGCAGCAGCTGAAGCCCGGTTCAGAGCAACTAGCACTTGGCCAGCCCGTGATGACGATTTTTGAGTTGGTGGATTTTCGCCAAAACAACCACATCACAGGTCGCATTTGGCCCGGTTCGAGGGCCGAGAAAATCTTTGGAGCGATAGCTGGTAGCTACTGTGTAAAACCATTGGGGAACGGGAAGACTCGTTTGTTGGTAAAAATACGAGTCAAATATCCGCGCGGATCGTGGGGCAGCTGCATGCGCGCGATTTTGCCTGTTGGGGATTTAATTATGATGCGCAAGCAATTATTGAATTTTAAGCGGTTGGTGGAAAAAGAAATGAATTAATCCCAAACTACGGATTACTTTTGTTTACCTTCTCCCATTTTTGCGCAATTTCTGTTAGTTTCTTCTCGTCAGAAACGTATGTTTCAAACAACCCGCAATCTGCGCAGATGTAAATATCGTAAACTGATTGGTTTTGAGACGATTGAAGTGTTGACGGAAAAGCCGCCGCTGGCGAATTAGGCGTCTCTGGGTTTGGTGTGGATATTCTTGGAGTTCCAATTGGGGCAGGGGCCGTTTTTCATGGTCACCGCTGCGTTCAGATCAGATGATTTGTACATCATCGTTTCACGGATTCCTCGTCGCACGGTTGCTTACGCAACCTTAGCTCGCTCGGAATGACAAGAAGGTGTGTTAGAAAATACCCCATTCGGCGCCGGCGCCTTCTTCCATGTAGGAGAGGTCCCACATTTCGGTCCCCATCATGATGCTGGTGTCGCGCTTGAGTGCCTCGGCGGCCTTGGTGCGGGTCATCTCGAGCAGGGCAGGCGCGTAGGGGCAGAATGGCGTGGTCATGATCATAGTGATCTTGGCTTTGTCGGCCTCCATCTGGATGTTGCGCACCAGGCCGAGCTCAATTACATTGAGGCCGATCTCGGGATCGACCACTTCGCGCAAAGCTTTTTCGACCGGTTCGACGAGATCGGCGTTGGTGCTTTCGATCTCCCACATAGCTTGTTTGGTTGGGTCTTGCGATGCAACTGGGCTCATTCTATTACGCTCCGTTTAGTTTGGAATGTTTTCTTTGATGGCGGACATCGGCACCACGTAGGTGCAATGACTATCGCCACTGAGTAGGCAAGTGGTGCGCTGCGGCTCGACAGAAAGCGCCCTGGCGATCAACGCCTTATCGATGCTGCAGACCTCGCTGTGGCTCTGCCCCACATAATAATATGGGCAGCTCGTTTCTTTGATAACAACTTCTTGCGCATTGCGATGTACTTGCGCACTGAAGCCTTCTTTGTTAAGCCAGGATTTCATCAACCTCAAACGTTCATCCAGGCTGAGTTTGCTAAGTTCGGCCTGATCGGGAAGCTCGGCGCTGGCGGTGGTGGCCACGCGGGCGAATAATTTCTGCACGTCTTCGGCCGGCAAATTGTCTTTCAACTCATCCAGTAGGCGGTTGGTGAAGCGCACCGTACGCCCGGGGAAATGCTCCACGCCAGCTTCGGTGAGGAAATAGACACGGCGCGGGCGGCCGACGCCGTGGCGTTCCTCGGCCGAAGCGACCATACCTTCCTTCTCCAGGCGGCCGATGTGATGGCGCACGGAGATCGGATTGATCTTGACCACCCTGGCCAAGTCATTGATGGTGCAGCGCTGTTGATTAAGTAGCTGCTTGAGGACTAGATCGCGCGTGCTTCCCATGACAAGCGCAGTATATCATCGCGCTTTTTGAGTGTCAATATTTTAGAATTTCCTCATAAATATTGACCCTGTCAAGTTAACCTGCTATAATCTTCACAAGTTGCACCCTGGTTGATGATTGGCGCAGGGGGAGCGCCAATTTAGGAGTTTCTGGCGTGCAAAGCACGCCAACGAAATTCCAGTTGATTGTGAAAATAATGCCCCACCTTTAAGGAGAACGCCGCTAAATGTCTGAGTTAGTCATCCGCGACCTGCATGTCAAAATCGCCGAGAACGAGATCCTCAAGGGGCTCGACCTGACCGTCGAGCAGGGCAAGGTGCACGCCCTCATGGGCCCCAACGGCAGCGGCAAGTCCACGCTGGCATACACGCTGATGGGCCATCCCGGATACGAAGTGACGGGCGGCGAGGTGCTGTATAAGGGTCAAAATATCATCGATCTCAAACCCGACCAACGCTCGCATCTCGGCCTCTTTTTGGCATTTCAATATCCGGTGGCCATCCCAGGCGTGAGCGTGGCCAACTTCTTGCGCACCGCGCTGAACTCGCACCGCAAGGCTAAGGACGCGGAAGATAAAGGCATGCCCATCCCCGAGTTCCGCACGTTGCTAAAAGCGAAGATGGACATGCTGCATATGGACCACAGCTTTGCGGGCCGCTACCTCAACGACGGTTTCTCGGGCGGCGAGAAGAAGCGCGCCGAGATCTTGCAGATGGCGACCCTGGATCCTGAGATCGCTATATTGGATGAAACCGATTCTGGGCTCGACATCGACGCGCTGCGCAATGTGGCCGAAGGTGTCCAAGCGCTGCGCGGACCCAAGTTCGGCGCGCTGATCATTACCCACTACCAGCGCGTCCTCAACTACATCACGCCGGATGTTGTGCATGTGATGTTGAACGGCCGCATCGTGGAAACTGGTGGGCCTGAACTGGCCCTGCAGCTCGAAGCGCGCGGCTACGATTGGGTTCGCGAAAAGCACGACGAAAAGGTCATTGCGTAAGACCCTCACCCCCGACCCCCTCTCCCGCGCAGCGGGCGAGGGGAGGTAGGAGATATACAAAAATGGCACTAGACAAGACAATCGAACGACATAAGGACGATACCGAGCTGTTGGCCGGCATCGACGAATACAAGTACAACTTTATCGACGACGCCAAGCCGGTCTTCCGCACGCGCAAAGGTCTCGACGCGGACATTGTGCGCCAGATCTCAGCCAAGAAAGATGAGCCGGCTTGGATGCTCGAGTTCCGCCTCAAGGC
>JBKJWG010000109.1:0-3110 GCA_046716985.1 Anaerolineales bacterium
CACCTTCAAAGATGGACGCGTGGTGGACTACAAAGCCAAGAAGGACCAGGAAATCTTGAAGGGAATCCTTGAGAGCGACGAAGGTGCTTTGCATCTGGGCGAGGTGGCATTAGTGCCACAATCTTCACCGATCGCGCAGAGCAAGATGATGTTCTTCAACACACTGTTTGATGAGAACGCGGCCGATCACATTGCGCTGGGACGCGGCTACCGCTCGACTATGAAGGGCGGCGAGCAAATGACCCCGGAACAGTTTGCTGCGGGCGGTGGCAACGACAGCCTCGTGCACGTGGACTTCATGATCGGTTCTAACAAGATGGATATCGATGGCGTTACCAAGAGTGGCAAGACCGAACCGGTCATGCGCAAAGGCGAGTGGGCGTTCAAAGTTTAAGAGATTCTCAATGACAATGCAACGTTTTGACGCACAGGGGACAACTCGGCAAGGCTACTTAGCTTTGCCTTCCAGCGGTAAAGGCCCGGGTGTTTTGGTGCTGCACGCTTGGTGGGGCTTGAACGAGGTCTTCAAGAACTTGTGCGATCGTCTGGCTCAAGAAGGTTTTGTGGCCTTTGCCCCCGATTTGCATCACGGCGTGCTCACCAGCCTGCGCGACGAAGCGCAAAAGATCATCGATACGCAGGAGGTCCCAGCCGTCAAAGCAACCGCGGAAGGCGGCCTCTTATATCTACAATCGCATCCGGCTGTTGTTGGCAAGAAATTGGGCGTCATCGCTTTTTCGATGGGCGCGTGGTTCGCCATGTTGCTGGATTCGTTTTCGCCGGAGGCGTTCAATGCCATTGTGCTTTTCTACGGCGGCAGCGACGCGGATCTCAGCAAGACAAAAGCGCGCATCCTGGCGCACTTTGCAGAAGATGACGAATTCGAACCTGCGGAGTCCGTGCGGAAAATAAAAGGCGATCACATCGATGTGCAGATTTATCCCGGCACGCATCACTGGTTCTTCGAGGAGAATCGTCCCGAAGATTACAAGGCTGATGCCGCAAAACTGGCCTGGGAAAGAACGCTCGTTTTTCTCAAAGAACAGTTTTCTTAAAGCTCGTTTTCAAGAAAGTGCTATGATTCACCCAGCTTATTGACCGAGGAGATTCACGATGCAACAAGTCTTGGCTGAACGCCTGATTACCCGCCGCAGCACTGCCGCCGACATTTCGCTGATCTTGCTGGGCAGCCTTTTGGTGGCCGCGTTTGCGCAACTCAGCGTCCCGCTGCCGTTTTCGCCGGTGCCCATCACCGGCCAAACTTTTGCCGTGCTGCTGGTGGGCATGGCGCTGGGCTCGCGGCGCGGCGCTCTAGCCTTAGCCGCCTATCTGGCTGAAGGGGCGGCTGGGTTGCCCGTTTTTGCGCTTGGCAAAAGTGGTCTGTCCGTTTTGCTAGGCACAGATGGCGGCTATCTGGTGGGCTTCGTCATCGCCGCCTGGCTGGTGGGCCTTTTGGCGGAGCGTGGATTTGACCGCACCCTGCTAGCCACCTTTGGGGCCATGGTCCTTGGTAACGCGGTCATTTATCTCTGCGGCCTGGTCTGGCTCTCCAAGTTCCCGTTTGTGAGCGGGTGGGTAGGGGAGACGGGTCTGCTGACATTAGGTATGACCCCTTTCCTCATCGGCGATGCCATCAAAGCGTTTCTGGCCGCACTCCTGCTGCCTGCTGCTTGGAAATTCCTGGGCTCTTCAAAGAAATAAAACATCGCACCAAAAACCGCCCGAGTTGGGCGGTTTTTTTATTTATGTACGAAGAAAATGATCGCCAACCTGATGGAGATTAATAAAGTGGTTGATACAGCTCGGCTTCGAAGTTGCCGGGCATCTTCATGCGCACCACGCGGCCGTAACCGCGTTCTTCTACATCGCCGACGAACTCGACGCCGCGCCCTTTCAGTTCGGCCATAGTCTTGTCGAGATCGTCACAGTAAAAGGAAATATCGGCTGACCCGGAGGCAGGGCCGCCTTCGTCGGTGGGGTGAGCGGCCAATTCCCCTGTCGCGCAGAACTATAGAACATGGTGTGCACGCCTTTGATCATGTCAACTCACGAAGATGAAAGACTCAGCTGCCCGCAGGCTGCCCGGCGCGTTCGCGGCCCAGCCGGTAATAATCGCGCCAACTGATCAGCTTGTGAGTCTGCTCATCCCACAAATGCAAAAAGATAGTTTTGAAGCTGTTGACCAAGGTGATGGTCTGCACCTTCTGGAATATGGCATTTTCGTAGTGGGCGCGCTCCAGGTTGTAGTTGGGGATGCGCGGGCTGAGGTGATGCAAGTGATGGAAGCCGATATTGCCGGTGAACCACTGCAGCACCCTGGGCAGCTTTAGGAACGAGCTGCCCTTCAAAGCAGCCTCGGCATAATCCCATTCCTCGTGCCAGCGCCAATAGGTATCTTCGAATTGGTGCTGCACGTAAAACAGATAGACGCCGATGACCGCACTAAAAATAGTAAGCGGCGCCCACAACAAGAGCACGGCGTTGTAGCTCAGCCAGTTTCCCATCACCAGAAAAATGACTAAGAGAGCCACGTTGGTGAACCAGACGCTGTTGCGCTCGCGGTCTTCACCCTTCTTCAGGTCGAAGGCCACGCGGTTGATCACCGCGAACAAGATGGTGGGGCCGATCACGAACAGCACCAACGGGTGACGGAAAAAGCGATAGCGTAATTTGCCTTTCCAATTAAGGGCGCGATATTCTTCCACGGTAATGGTGGGCACATCGCCGATGCCGCGAAAATCGAGATCGCCTGAGGAGGCGTGGTGCTGGGCGTGCCGCCTGCGCCAGCGATAGTAGGGCGTGAGCGTGATGATGCCCAACAGGCTGCCGACGAAATCGTTCAGCTTTATCGACTTGAAAAAAGAATTGTGCCCGCAATCGTGCTGAATAACGAAGATGCGCATCACGAACAAGGAATTGACCAAAGCAAGGGCCAGCGTGAGCAGGTAGGAAATACGCAGGCTATAGATCATCAGCCCCCAAACGATGAAATAGGGCAGCACGCTGTTGATCAGCTGCCAGGCGCTCTTCCAGTGATTTGAAATTTGATAGGGTTTGATCAGCTCGACCCAGGCCGGCTTGTCTTAAGCTGAAACGTTATTCATTAGTGA
>JBKJWG010000110.1:0-7207 GCA_046716985.1 Anaerolineales bacterium
CATTATTACTGGGGCGCAAATGCTGTTCGGCTTCTATGTGGGCGCTCTGATGACCATCAACGGCGACCTGACCCTGGGCGGTTACGTGGCCTACGTCAGCGTGTTGGTTTGGCTCATCTGGCCGATCCGCAACCTGGGTCGCGTCATCGTGCAGATGTCGCAGGGCTTGGTTTCCTTCAAGCGCGTGATGGGCATCGTTGGCGAGCAACGCGAACCGCTGGATGAAGGTGATTACATCCCGGTGGGCAAGCTCAAGGGCGAAGTGGTATTCGAGGACGTCAGTTTCGAATACGAGCCTGGCCAGCCGGTGATCAAGAACGTAAGTTTCCGTAGTGAGCCCGGCCAGGTAGTCGCTTTGCTCGGCTCCACCGGCTCGGGCAAGACCAGTCTGGTGAGCTTGCTGCCGCGTTTTTACGACTACACCAGTGGCCGCATCCTGCTGGATGGCGTGGAATTGAAGCGCTATCCGCGCAAGGCGTTGCGTGAACAGATCGGCATTGTGCTGCAGGAGCCTTTCTTGTTCTCGCGCACCATACGCGAGAACATCCGCTACAGCCTGGCGGACGATGTGGCCGAGAATGTCATCGAAGATGCCGCCCGCGCCGCCGCGGTGCACGACGTAATCAAAAGCTTCCCCGGCCAATACGACACTCTGGTGGGCGAGCGCGGCGTGACGCTTTCGGGCGGGCAGAAGCAGCGCGTCACGTTGGCGCGCACGCTGCTCAAGGACCCCAGCATCCTCATCCTCGACGACGCCACCTCATCCGTCGATACGGAGACCGAGGCCGAGATACGCCGCGCGCTTAAACGGCTGATGAAGGATCGCACCACCTTTCTCATCGCCCACCGTATCCAAAGCGTGATGTTGGCCGACCTGATTCTGGTTTTCGACGTGGGTCGCATCGTGCAGCAGGGCACCCACAAAGAATTACTGGCTCAAGAAGGCATTTATCGCAAGGTCTTCGATATCCAAACCTTAATCGAAGAAGAAGTGCAGCGCGAAGTGGCTTCCGCTGCTAGTTAAGAAAGATTGATATGGACGACTTTAACGAATTTCAAGAAGAAGAATTTTCAACCACAGTCAACAAGCGCACCATCCTGCGCATCTTGGCTCAACTCAAACCCCACTGGGTTTGGGTGGTTGGTTTCGTGTCCATGATCACCTTGGTGGCTTGGTTGGATTCTTACTTCACCTATCTCAATAAGCTCATCATCGATGAGGGCGTGGCCAAACACGATATCGGTGTGATCCTGCAATACCTGCGTCCCTATGCCTTGTTGATGTTAGTTCAGGCCGTTGGCGTGTTCGCCTTCATCTATCTAACCGGCGTGCTCGGCGAGCGGGTGCGCTACGACTTGCGCAAGAAGATGTTCGCCCACCTGCAAGATCTCTCGCTGGCTTACTATAACCGCACGCCAGTCGGCTGGATCATCTCGCGCGTGACCTCAGATTCCGACCGCGTGGCCGAACTGGTGACCTGGGGCTTGCTGGATACGACCTGGGGCATCATGAACATCATCACAGCCGCTTACTTCATGATCCTGATCAACTGGCGCTTGGCCTTGATCGTATCTTTCGCCATCCCCATATTGGTGATCGTCGCTTCTTGGTTCCAGAAGAAGATCATCGGCGAATACCGCCAGGTGCGCAAGATCAATTCCAAGATCACCGGCGCTTACAACGAAAACATCACCGGCGTGCGCGTGGTCAAGTCGCTGGGCCGCGAAGAAGCTAACCTGCGCGAGTTCAGCGGGCTGACCGGCGAGATGTATCGCGCAGGCTTCCGCGCCGCCTGGCTCTCCGCCCTTTTCCTGCCGGTTGTGCAAATCATCTCGGCCATAGCGCTCGGAGCTATTGTTTGGTATGGCGGCTTGCAGGCAGGCTTTGGTGGGCTCACCATTGGCGGCATTCAGGCTTTTGTCGCTTACATCACCTTCATGCTTTTCCCGATCCAGGAAATGGCGCGCGTGTTTGCTGAGCTGCAGCAGGCCGTCGCTTCAGCTGAGCGCATCTTCTCCATGATCGATGCCGTTCCAAGCGTGGTGGATTTGCCTGGCGCCAAGGATCCTGGCACGGTCAAAGGCGATATTGTTTTCGACAAGGTGAACTTCTCTTACGACGATGCTCCTGACGAGGCCGTGCTGGTTGATTTCAACATGCAAGTCAAGCAGGGAGAAACGATCGCCTTAGTGGGGCCGACCGGCGGTGGGAAAAGTACCATCGTGAATTTGATCTGCCGTTTCTTTGAACCAACCCGCGGCCAGATCCAGATCGGCGACACAGATTACAAGCAATACACATTGCATGGCATCCAGTCGCGCATAGGCGTGGTGCTGCAGACGCCACATCTTTTCTCGGGCAGCATCCGCGAAAATATTCGCTATGGCCGCCTGGAAGCGACGGACGAAGAGATCGAACAAGCCGCCAAGCTGGCTGGCGCGCATCACTTCATCATGGATCTGGAGGGCAGCTATAAAGCTGAAGTGGGCGAGGGTGGCAATCTGCTTTCTGTCGGCCAGAAGCAACTCATTAGTTTGGCGCGGGCCGTGTTGGCCGATCCGGAGATCTTCGTGATGGATGAAGCCACCAGCTCAGTCGATACACTGACCGAAGCGTTGATCCAGCAGGGCATGGAAACAATGATGAAGGGCCGTACTAGTTTTATCATTGCTCACCGATTGTCGACCATCAAACGCGCGGATCGCATTTTGGTGATCGAGGACGGCAAGATCACAGAAAGCGGTAGCCACGCGGAATTGCTGCGTCAGGGTGGGCATTACTACAATTTGTATACGCAGCAATTTCGCGATGAGCTTACCAGTAAGCAGGATCCGTTCCTGGGTGGCCGCTTGGCGACCGCCAATTAATCTTGCCCTTTACTTACCACCAAATGACGCGGCATAATTGCGGCGTCATTTTTTATGGATCCCTACGACTCTTACGAACCTAAGCCGCAAGAGAAGCGCCCGATCACCTCGCGCGAGCTGGGCGGCGACACAGTCCCCAGCCTGCCGCGGCGCAAGCGCGGCCGCGGCTGCTCGCCGGGTTGCGCGCGCTTTTTAATCCTCGCCGCAGTGATCTTGGCTGTTTATTTCTTTAGCCCTTTGCGTACAAATTTGCTCGTATTAGGCATCGACCGCACTCCTGAAGGCACTGACCTTGGTCGCAGCGACACGATCATTCTCATGAGTGCCCGCCCGCTGACCGGCCAGATCGATATGCTCTCGATTCCGCGTGATCTTTGGGTGCCGATTGCTGGCTATGGGGAGAATCGTATCAATGCTGCGCATGCTTTCGGTGAGAGCGCTCAGCCGGGTAGTGGGCCGCGGTTAGCGTTGCAAACTGTGACGGAGAATTTCGGCGTCAACGTTAACTATTATCTGCGCATACGGCTGGCCGGTTTCGCTGATGTGATCGATGCATTAGGTGGCGTTGAGATCACATTGGAACAGCAGGCGGGATCTTATCCGGCAGGAACATATCAATTGAATGGAGAACAGGCGCTGGCATTCGTGCGCGATCGCACAGGCGATGATTTCTTTCGCATGGCGCACGGGCAACTATTCATCGTGGCCATGAGCAAGAAGTTAATTAATCCGCTCTCTTGGCTGCGCATTCCCGGCGCACTAATTGCTTTACCGAACGCAGTAGATACGAATTTGCCGATCTGGTTATGGCCGCGCTTCGCTTTCGTTTTTGTGCGCGCAATACTTTTCGATGGCTTCAATGCGCGCGCTTTGCCGCGCGAAGCCGTGATCCCTTGGGTAACAAACGGCGGAGCGCAAGTTTTGCTGCCGAATTGGGATTTAATTCTTCCTTTCGTACGCGAAATGTTTGGGCTGTTTTAAAAATATTTTCTTAAAAATATTTCAGAATCACAGCTTTAAATAAAAATTGCGCGCAAAACGTATATTTTTTCGTGCGAATTCCAAATTTTTACGCTAATTACACGCGTTTGAACAGATTTGCACGATTTTACGCGCGCTTTTACACATCTTTTGCACACACCTTACTTATACTTTTACAACTCGCCAATTAAGTTTTAATTGGCGTAATCCGCGGAAGGAGAAAAATGGCTGCCAAGAAAAAGACGAAGAAGAAGGCTGCAAAGAAAAAGAAGAAGCGCTAACTAGCGCAAGAATTTGTAAGTTACAAAGCAGCGGTGGTTTTCCACCGCTGCTTTGTCTTTAAACGAATCTTATTTATAATTCCTGCCCTTATAAATTCAAACATCGATCTACAACTGCCACTCATCGATCTGCATCTTCACCTAGATAGCAGTGGCCGCCTCGAAACCATCGTGGATTTAGGCGGCCAACATAATTTGCCGCTGCCGGCGTGGGACCTAGAGGCGTTGCGCCCACACGTGCAAGTCACCGACGCGCAATGCAGCATATTATGGCTTTTATTGCCAAATTCAAGTGGATGACCGCCGTTCTGGTCGATTACGCTGCTTGTGAGCGCATAGGTTACGAGAATTTGCTCGATGTCAAGAACGAGGGCATCCGATTACATCGAGCTGCGTTTTAGTCCGCTGTTTATGGCTCAAGCTCACGGCCTGGACCCGGCCGGTATTTCCGCCGCTCTGGCCGCCGGCGTGCAGCGTGGCATAGCCAAAGCAGGCCTAAAAGCGAACCTAATCGGCATTCTTAGCCGCCATTTTGGCCCCGAAAAGGCTACGGGTGAATTGCAGGCATTGCTGGCTAATCGGACCATTTCGTCGCCCTGGACCTGGCCGGCGACGAAGCTTCCTGGGCATCAGCAATATCACCTGCCATATGAATATGAGCAGGCCACTCCCAAGGCCGGTCTAATACTAGAACAAGTCCATCAGACCCAGCGCAATGCCTGGCAGCTTGCTTTTCTTCCCGAAAAGGATAAGCTGGAGTTGCTGAATAAAAAGATGGCGGTGTCGTTAGTTAAGGCTAGGAGATGAGTATGCGTGTGATCATTGCCGGGGGAAGTGGCTTGATCGGTCGAGGGTTAACCGACAGCCTCGCCAAAGATGGGCACGAAGTCGTCATCCTTAGCCGGGCTCCTGGCAGAGTAACGGGGCTGCCGCCAGGTGCCAAGGTTGTCAGCTGGGACGGCCGCAGCACGCGCGGTTGGGGCGAACTTGCCGATGGAGCAAACGCCATCGTCAATGTGGCTGGAGCCAGCATCAAGGGCGACGGCTTTCTGCCCAGTCGCTGGACAGCCAAACGCAAACAGCTTATTCGCCAAAGCCGCATCGAAGCCGGCCATGCAGTGGCCGAAGCGATCAAACAAGCGAAAGTTAAACCCAAAGTGCTGATCCAGGCTTCGGCCGTGGGCTATTACGGACCCCGAGGCGACGAGCCGATCGGCGAGAATGAGCCGCCCGGCCGTGATTTCCTTGCAAGTGTTTGCGTTGATTGGGAGGCCTCGACCGCCGAGGTCGAGGCGATAGGTGTGCGCCGCGCCGTAGTGCGCACCGGGCTGCCGCTGACCTTCGAGGGCGGCGCGTTTCCACTATTGGTATTGCCCTTCAAGCTGTTTGCCGGCAACTGGTTTGGCAGCGGCCGGCAATATTATCCGTGGATCCATTTTGAGGACCATATCGCCGCCTTGCGTTTTCTGATCGAAAAACCTAATGCAAAAGGGGCCTTCAATCTGAGCGCGCCGAATTCTGTACCCAATCGCGAATTTGCGCGCATGCTTGGCAAGGTGATGCGCCGCCCCGTTTGGGTGCCGGTGCCGCGCTTTGCCTTGCAACTTGCCTTGGGCAAAGTTGCCACCGTTGTTCTGGATGGCCAACGCGCCGTGCCGCAGAACCTTACTAAGCTTGGTTTTAAACATAAATATTCAGATCTGGAACCAGCGCTTCGCGACCTGCTTAAATAAAAAAAGCCCGCAGCTGCGGGCTTTTTTATTATTCGGTTCGCCATAGCTGCGGATGCAGCCAGAGCGCGTAATCCCGATCGGGGTCGCCGTTGTCGCGTACCACCAAAACCAGCTGCACAGTTTGACCCGCTAATCGAGATAGATCCACAAAGATAGCTGTAGTCGTGCTGTCGTTGGTCTGCTCCCAAGCCCAGCCAGTTTCCTCGGAGCCGTGATACTTCCCGCTCGCATCGTAATATTCCAGTGAAAATTCCACATTGCAATAAGCCGCTTCCACTTCTTCCAGGCATGCTAGCGTAGCGCGGAATTCGTCCCCGTCCCGAACCGTCATGACTGGGAACTTGCCAAATATGGCTCGAAATGAACCATTTACCGAAGGATAGGTGAGCAGCGCAGGCTCGCCTGTTTGCCCCATGCCCTCAACATTCGGGTTATCCAACACGCCCACGAATCCAGCGCCGATGCCTACATAATCTTCGGAAGGGCAAGTTAGCGCTTGGCCGCTGTTCGTCCACGCTGCCTCGCAAGCTCGCTCCAGAAAATCGTAGATCATAACCGGCCCAGACGTTGCGCTGGGTTCGGGTAAAGATGTCGCAGTGGCAATCGGGCTATTTGTTGCCGGGATTGCTGTTGGCTGGACTGTCGCTGGCGCGCAAGCAGCCAGCCCAATTGTGACAATGAGAAATAAAAAGGGGGTCGCACGCTTCATCGACGCCGGCCACCCAAACCACTCACTAGCGAGGCGTAATAGAATAGTTGCAAAAGTGCGGTGAATAACGCAGCCACATAGGTGAAGGCTGCGGCATTCAGAACAGTATTCACGCCGCCTTGTTCTTCCTGACTGGTGATGATGCCGGCCGTTGCCAGCAGTTGCTTGGCGCGCGCGGACGCATTCAGCTCAACCGGCAATGTGGCCAGCGCAAACACTGCGCCGCCTGCGAATACGGCCACGCCAAGCCGGGCAAGCTCCGTAAAGCGCAGAACGATTCCGATCACCAGCAGGATCCATCCCAACGTCGAGCCGATGTTGACTGCCGGTACCAACGCGGCGCGCAAGCGCAGCAGGAAGTAGCCTTCGCGGTCTTGCACCGCGTGGCCCAGCTCGTGCGCCGCGATGGCCGCCGCGGCGACAGATGTGCTTTGCGCCACGCCCGAGGAGAGGCGCAGCACTTTCTGGCGCGGGTCATAGTTGTCACTAAGGCGCCCGCTCACCTGCTCCACGCTCACATCCAAGCCACCGCGCTCGATCAGCTTTTGCGCCACCTGGGCGCCGCTGAGACCGCTGCGGCTGGCTACCTTGCTCCATTTGTTGTAGCTTGAGGTCACATACCATTGCGCCAACGC
>JBKJWG010000111.1:0-4274 GCA_046716985.1 Anaerolineales bacterium
GCGTAGTATTCAACGATGCCCTCGCTAGTGATCCACGTGTTGCCGGCAAAGCGTTGGTCGTTGGCTGGGTTGGGAATGTGCACCATTTCGCGGTTAAGGGCCACCTTGCCAGCTACACTCTCTCCAAGTTTGAGTTGGACGCTTACAGCATTCGCAGTGCGGAAGCCGCGGCCGGAGCCGTAGCTGAGTTTTTGTGTTTGCGCATCAAGCAACAGGATGCAGGCGGCATCCATGCCGAGGTGGGCGGTGGTTTGCTCCAACACCACACCCAGCACAGATTGCAGATCGAGGCTGCTGGTGATAGCCACATCGATGTTGTGCAACGCGGCCAGGCGCTTGAGCTGCGTTTCGATGCGCTCCCTGGCGCGGATGCGCTCGGTGATATCGCGCACCACGGTGATGAGCGAGGCGGGCTGCGCCTCGTGAAAGCGAACCGTGGCGTTCATTTCCCCCCAGATGGTGTGGCCGTCCTTGTGTAGAAGTTCCACCTCGGCGCGCAAATGCTTCTGGCCCTTGGCCATGGCCGCGCGTACGTGTTCGCCGTAGTCTGCATAGCCAGAGCCGGCATAGAACTTCTTCGTGGTCTGACCGATCACATCCTCGGGCAGATAGCCAAAGCTTTCAGTGATTGCTCGATTGACGTATTCCACATTACGGTCGGGCAGGCGAGTGATGAAGACCACGTCGCCGAGCGTGTCCAGCAGGGTGGAAAGATATTCTTCGTTCTCGCGTAATTCCGTGGTGCGGGCTTGCACCTGGGTGGCCAGGTCATCGCGGCGGCGCAAGATGTAAGTTGCAAATACAGTCACCAATGCGGTGAACCCCAAGCCACCGAGGGCAGCAGTCCAGCCGGCTTGGAGGGGCGCAGCTGCGACGAGCGTATCGCCTTCATGAACCACGAGCGCATAAGATTTGTCGAAGATAAACAAGGGAAAAACGGAAAGTACACCTCTATCGGTGGATTGCAACTCATTGGCGTTCTCGTTTTCCTCGGCGTGAGATTCTGTGTGAGTCGATGAGGAGGATGATACGAAACGCGGCGATTGGTCTGGCTCGAGCTGGAAGAGTTCTACTACGATAGATTCGTCGCCAGCCGGCCCAATGAAAAGAGCCGATTGCAGGAAGGACTGCAGATGCACCACGGGACAACGAAGCCGGTCTGACTTTGCTCGAACAAATTGGGTGAAAAGATCGGCGCGATGGCAAGCAAGCTGGGCTCGCCCTCCGTAGCTTGCATCGGCGGGATGAGATCGGTGGCGGTGGGCAGACCCGTGGCCAGAGCCCTTTCAAGAGCGGCGCGGCGCAATCGCTCTGAACCGAGGTCGTAACCCAAAGCAACTTCGTTGCCCTGTTGAGGTTCGGCGTAAAGGATGGGATAGTACACAGAACGCCCGCTGGCGGTTCGCCGCTGGCCGGCATCCAAACCCTGCCAGATCGAAAAGGCACCCAATCCGTCGGCCCGGGCTTGTTCTTCTACAACCGCTTTTTGATCTGCGGGTACATAGGGAACCCATTCCAAGGCCTGGATGGCTGCTCCCTGCACTAAGGGGGCCACGAACACACGGAACTCATCCCGCTCAACAAATTGCGAGCCAGTGAAAAATTGAACCAACGAACCCAAGCGGTGGTCTTGCAAATTGTCGAAGGCTTTAATGACCAATTGAGCCTTGGTCTCGGCCAGTTGATGGAAAGATACAGCCCGGGAACGGGCTTCGGCATCGCTAAATGCCAGGGAAGCGATGAGGCTGGCAGCAACACCGAAGATGGCGAGGCTAACCACTTCGGCGTAACGCAGGCGGGCTTGCTGTTTGGCGGGCAGGCGTTCGCGCCACCAAGCAATGGACAACCCGCCCAAGACGATAGCGCCAAGCACAAGCACCGGCAGCAAACCGCTCAAACCTGCACGCAACAAAGCGGCCTGATAACTGGCAGCCTCTACGTCGATGGCGACCACCATGAGGACTTCGCCAGTACGCGGATCGAGAATGGGAGCCAGGGCGGAAACGAAAGATCCATATTCGTCGGCGTAGGGACCTTCGACGATGGCCACACCAGTTTCAAAAATGGCGAAATCCTCTGCGGGGGGTTGTTCATAGAGCGTGCCCGGAGGCGAGGCTTGTGGGTGGTCCTCGGCGTAAGATTCGGGCCCGAAGATCAATTGGCCCTCGCGCAGCGCAAGGCTGTAGATACCGCGGTAGTCGGTGACGGTTTGGTAGCCGATCATCTGCTGGCGCAGGCGATCGAATTCGGACGTATCTTCATCGGCTGGAGTGAAAGTGAGTGCGGCAATCTGATCGGGATGAATGGTGCGTGCAATTGCCACTGCCTGGTTAAGCAGCTCGGAGCGGAGATCGTTATCGACTGTAGCCTGGCGGGCGCGGAAACCCCAGAAGCCGGCCAACGCCACGGCCAGCAGGATAAACCCAAACAGAAGCGGGCGATTGCGACGGGAAAAGAGGCTAAAAGAGGCAGGGCCAGACATATGATCTGCACTCATCCCAGAAATACAGGCTAAATTGAAGGCTCTAAACTACGGGCAATCACAGGGTTATACAGTGGATGACCCATCTGAAGCTATTCTAATGGATTAAGGAAGCGTACGACAGCCAGATGAAAGTACTGTATCGTCCGCAGAAGCGGCGGACGAGAGGAGTTGCAAGACTACTCGATTTAGGTAATTTTCAGACTATTTCCCCCGTTTCGTGGGCTTGGGTTTAAGCGTCTGTGGGTAGTGAAAACTCAAGTCGAAATATTGCTCTAGCTCGGCCGTGTTCGCCAAAAGCTTATCGGGGACGACAACATATTCTTTGAGAACGGTTCCATGCGCTTCGTAGAGTTTAGTTTTGTGCTTCTTAATGAATTCTTCCCGGAGGGCGGCGGGGAGTCGTAGCATGAGCGTTCCCGAAGCGGAAAGAAAACTGAACATATTGCCGTTGAGCGAGGTGTAGGGCATGCTCGCCCCTTTGCGCTCTATTTTCGGAATGGTGGCGATAAGTTTTTCGTAAAGTTGCAATTTATCTTGCGGAACTTGAGCAGATGATTTGCTCGTCTTGCGGCCTATGGCTCGCCGTCCTGAATCCATTTACTATGCGCTCTGGCCAGGTCCGCGAAGAAATCGTATTGATCGATATCGTTCTCGGTGGGACCGACCATTAAGATGTAGAGATTGCGATAGACGATCTCGACACCGATAGTGCCGGTGGCATCCTTCCAGATGAGGTGCTCGTAATCGAAATCGGGGATGGCGGGCAGCAAAATTAGCTGGCCGCTATCGATGCGATCCCAAACGTCCTGGTGCCAGTCTCGGCTGAGGGAGAGGTGCGCGCCTTCGGTGCTGTTATACGTAACGACGACATTGACAATGTAGCTGGGGCCGTCACCGGCGCTGCGATTGTATTGAACTTGCCATCCGCCGCGGCGACCGGTGGCATCGATGTAGGCCTGGCCGTCGGCGCGCAGCTCGAGAATGCGGCTGTTCGGCGTCGAGGCGCCAGCATCGGGCGCAAAGTAATTGCCGCCCAGCTCATCGAGGCGGATCAAGAAATCCTGCGGTGAGCCGGTGAAGAGACCGTCCGCGGAGAGAGGGAAGAGCGGGCTTGCGTTTTGCGCGCAGGCTGCTAGTAGCAGCGCGCAGGTTGCGAGAACAAAGATTTTTCTCATGGCAAAATGAGCGACTTGCAGATTATACGGCAACAATCCAATCAAAAAGCCCCGCGAAATTCGCGGGGGCTTTTGTTATACGCTTATTTGACCGGATGCTACGACTACGGCAGTCCCCAGACCCAAAGGTTGCTGTAGGTGCAACTGACTTGACCGGAATCGAGCCAGCTGACGAAGCCAAAGTGGCCTGCAGATCAGCTGTGGGTTCGGGGACGTCTGTTTTTGGCTTTTTTACTTGCTGATATACTACCTTTAACATTTTTCAGAAGAGGTGGACAAGTTGAAAGCCATTCAACCCATCAACAGTTTTTTGCTCATCTTCGGCACGTTAGCTCTTCTGGCTATGGCTTGCCAGTTTGCCACTGGCGGCGGTAACGAGTCAGCCACGCAGGCTGCGGCCGATCTGGTTTCTACAGGAGCAGCCTTGCGCTCTACTCAGAATGCGCTTGCTGTTCTCACTCAAACACCACAACCAACAGAGCAACCAACCCGTACTCCCCAGCCAACCCGCCTACCTTTCTTTACAGAGGAATTCGATCAAGATCTGGATGATTGGTCATATTTCTCGTTTGGCGACGGCGAGGCCGACTACTACCTGGAGAATGGCAGCCTCT
>JBKJWG010000112.1:0-3500 GCA_046716985.1 Anaerolineales bacterium
AACCTTAGGCGAGCCGCTCTGGAATGAAAGCAAGAAGCCGCGTTCCGGCGTGCTGCATGGTTCCACATTAAAAGTCGAGACGCCGCTGGGCTCTGCGTTCGTGACGATCAACGAAAATGGCGACGACCAGCCGTTCGAAGCCTTCATCACCAGCGCCAAGGCCGGCTCTGAGACCGCGGCGGTGACCGAGGCGATCGGGCGCCTGGTGTCTTATGTGCTGCGCCTGCCTTCGCCGGTAGCGCCGCTGCAGCGCCTGACCGAGATCCGCGCCCAGCTTTTGGGCTTGGGGGGCGACAGGCAGAGCGGGCTGGGCCCCAAGCGAGTGCGCTCGCTGCCGGATGGGGTGGCGCAGGCGTTCGACCAATATCTCAAGGGCCGCGAGGAGCAGGGCGAAAAACCACGCAACGGTGGGAATGGGCATACCTCACCCCCGTCCCCTCTCCTGCAAGGAGAGGGGAGTCAGGCGCCGGTGATGGCGAAAGCGGGAATAAAGGGCGAGTTGTGCCCCGAATGCGGCAACGCCACGCTAGTGAACGAGGAAGGCTGCAAGAAGTGCTATACGTGCAGTTTTAGTGAATGCTGAAAGGCAAAAACGCAGGCCACCAATTGATTGCATTGGATGCATGTAATGGAAGTGCCTCAAACAGAAGCGTTGGAGCTACTAGAACAAGTAATTGCTGAATTAACCTCTCCAACCCGAAATCTAAAATCTATATTAAGAAAATGCCAGCATGTTTGCGAATTGCTGGGTTGGGGACCAAGTAGAGATTGGTTTCATCAAGAATTGAACGGACTTTATGCTGGAAGGCCGTTGCCAGGGTACAGAAGATTTCAAGGAACGCTAGTATGGGAACCCGCAGAGGGACATGACACTATTAATTGGACAACAAGCGGAATGGTTTATGGGCATGAGCCCGAAGATGTAGCAACTGAACCTATCACATTCGACTACTATGGTGGAATTGATTGGCTGCTAGGAGCGAGTACTTCCGGATATACGGAGAAGACCGATCAAGTTAAAACAGGAACAATTCGCTCCAGGGAAAGGAAGATCCAATTACGACGAGAAAAGAGGTTTTTGTCAGGCGTGTTTTTAAATGCCATTTCGCAAATAGAAAATCAAACATTTGATTTCGCTTCAAAGGCTTACAAGCAAATCAGGTACGGGGACGCGATGGAAAAGACTTGGGACTCCATTCGCTTAGAGGTAGTAAAGAGACTAGGAGAGTTGGGTCTCTCAAAGAATCTTGAGGCAATTACAGACGGATTAAACTCGGACAACCCAGAAGCCTTGCGTAATATGGTCTTTGGATGTAGAAGTCTCGTCAAGGATGTAGTTGATTTCTTGTGGCAAGATCCAAAAAACACTTATGACTATTTGCCAGGGAATAGTAAAAAGGAAAAACTCCAAGTCACCCCAGATAAAACGAAAAATAGAATCAGAGCCTACCTACATCAGAAAGGTATTTCGAGTACCCGAGGAGAGTACTATGTAAACGAAATGGATCGCTTGGGAATATCCTTCGATTCATTAATTGCCAGGCAGTCAACCGCCCATGATAAGGTCGAGCCACTTGAGGCGCGACTAATCTCCTTATCTACATTTTTATTGATTGGTGAATTATTGATAAATACAAATATGGTCCCAATCACAGAATATAGCAAGCCACTTTCCAAGCGTACTGCTAAGGATCTTTAGATGGGGAAGTTTTACTGATTCATGGTCAAGCCAAAAAACCAAGTTTCTATAAAGCTGGAAAAGTGCAAAGTTCCTCAAGAAAAAGCTTCCTTTGTGCGCAAAAAAGTGAACTCTTTAGCCCCACTGATTCTGGGGGAGAATTTGCATTTTCTTAAACAAGTCAGCATTGTTAGAAACAACCTGATTAAATCAAAAGCACAAGAATACCTAGGTAAGGAAATTCAAACAAAGTACAACAAATCATTCGCCCTCATCAAAGAAACAACCGAATCGATCGAATGCAAAATAATGTTAGGATGTAATACTGCAAGCGGAAATGATCTAAGCTTGTTATCAACTATTGCCGAAGAATTAATTCATGTGCAGACTTATATAGAGATATGGAAGCAATATGGTCATACACAATTTGGTTTCTCTTTTGTCGATCCATGTGTAAACGATTTGCTGGGCCACACGTTTCCAATAATTGACGAATTCCTGGCGGGAAGAAAGAAACTTTCCTACCTTCCTCCAGTACGACTATTTTATGGAAGGGATTTAGTTGAATTGGTTGATCTGAACGTAGAAATTATTATTAATTCGCTTCATCAACGATTTGCGGACGAGGTAACTCATGAAGTAGCGTTAGGTCAAATAATAAATTCGTTGTATACAATATTTGATGCTCTTGCCAGGGATCGAGCTTTGATAAGTGATACGCAGGCACCGAATGCTTTCAACTATGATATGTCCTCTAGTGTTCACTTTGGTCGGATAGAACCATTTTGGTTGAGAGTTTATTCTGACCTAGTAAATTCTTTACAGGGCGTAGGATTTATAGAGCCCGCTCTTAATTCGATGACTTCGACAGTTATTGAATGTCTGGAATCGTTTGGCCTTACGTTTAGCGCCACGGAGGAAAACGATTGTTGGGTGGAATATCATATGACTTCATAGTATTTGTTGTTATTCGAAACTTGCTCTTGCACAGCTACGTTTTGTTGATGACTATTGTCGTCGCCTATTTCGGTGTACGGTTCTACTGAGTGGGTGGTTTTGCATTTCCCCCTTTTTCTCGCAGATAATCTCGACCTTTGTGGGTTAGGTGATAAAGGGCTGTGTTGCCCGGTATATTGCCATCCCCTCTTTCGATGAAATCCAAAAGATTTAGATCATTGATGTAGCCGCGAACCGTGGCGGTTCTAAACTCGATATAATCCCTAGTGACAAGCGCCGGGTGCCCCCCTCACCTGGCGTTTGTCATTTTTAAGCCTGTGCTTTACAGTTAATCGAGGCTGGAGATGCCAGCACAGGGGGGAATATGAAACCTCACGCGGATTTATCCAGGGGGGAAGCTCGCAGGTCGATCTATCTGGCGCTAAAGCATTGGGCTACGCCGACACGACTGGGAATGGATGTTTTCACACCAATGCAGGTGCCAACGCGTTATGGCTTCACTCCTGACTTGCCAATCGTTGATGCCCGGGAGGCAATTAACCGCATGCTCTCGGCTTACATCCTCCAATTGGGTAGGCTTCAACCGAAGCTAGCTGACCTTTTGATCAGGCGGTTCACGCATGGTGAAACCATAAAAGAATTGGCGCTCAGGTTACATGCTAGCCAAGAGCAAGTTAATCGGATGCAAAAATTGGCGATCGTTTATTTGGCTGAGTTGATCTATGACGATGAGATGAGGCAAAGGGCGCAGAAATAGTGCAGAAAAAAAAGCCAAAATTTCAGGGGAATCGGCAAGTGGTACTGGGTTTCTTTTGTTTACGTGGGGTCTCCGACCCCACACCCCGCCGGGGGCATTGCATTGCCC
>JBKJWG010000113.1:0-3239 GCA_046716985.1 Anaerolineales bacterium
TCGGCGCTGGATGTTTCCGTGCAGGCCAATATCTTGAACCTTCTGGCCGAACTGCAGACCGAACAGCAAAATGCTTTGCTGTTCATTTCGCACGACATCGCTGTTGTCGGTTACCTGGCTGATCAGATCGCGGTGATGTATTTGGGCGAGGTCATGCAATTCTCGCCGGCTGAGCGCATTTTCGATCCGCCCTATCATCCTTATACGGAAGCCCTGCTGTCGTCGGTGCCGCCGCCGGACCCATTCGTGGCGCAGGAGCGCATCCGTTTGGAAGGCGAGCTGCCCAGCGCGGTTAACCCGCCCAGCGGCTGCCCATTCCATACGCGCTGTCCGCGCTTCTTGGGCGACATTTGCGTGAATGAAACTCCGCCTTGGCGCGAGACCAAAGATGGCAAGCGCATTTTCTGTCACATCCCGTTGGAAGAATTAGATCGTGAGCAGAAGCCGGTGCTGCGTTTCGAGGCGCGCTAAATGTTTATATATATTGTGCGTCGACTAGCTTTTCTAGCGCTGACCTTGCTGATCACTTCGCTACTGATCTTCGTGATTACGCAGTTGCTGCCTGGCGATGTGTGCCGCGTGATACTCGGCCGCGAGGTGGGCGAGGGCGCGCTGGGATCTTGCCGAGTCGATCTCGGCTTGGATAAACCCGCCGCGGCGCGCTACATAGATTGGCTAGGCGGTTTTCTTTCGGGCGACTGGGGCAATTCGTACAGCACCGACGCAGATATACGGCCGTTGGTGATGGAACGCTTGGGGAACTCGTTGATGCTGGCTGGTTTCACCATGGCCCTCGGCGTCCCGCTGGCGGTGGGCTTGGGCGTGGTTGCGGCGCTCAACGAAGGCCGCATGCTAGATAATGTCATTAGTGTGAGCGCGCTGGCCGTTGTCGGCCTGCCAGAATTTGTAACCGGCATCGTCTTGATCCAGATCCTGGCTTTCCGTGTCGGGTTGCCTGCTAATTCATCCATTCGCGAGAGCGCAGGTTTCGTCGAGGCGCTGCCATATTTAATCTTGCCCGCGCTGACCGCCACTTTCGTACTCTTAGCTTATGTAGCACGGCTCACGCGCGCTGGCGTGATCGAAGAACTCAAGCAAGCATACGTGCGCACCGCGGCGCTCAAGGGACTGCCGCGCCGCACCGTGATCTGGCGGCACGTGCTGCGCAACGCGCTGCTGCCGACCATCACGGTGGTGGCGATCAGCTTCGGCTGGCTGATCAGCGGGCTAGTAGTGATCGAGAACGTGTTCAACTATCCCGGTTTGGGCCGGCTGATGGTCTTTGCCATCTCGCGGCGCGACCTGCCGCTGCTGCAAGCGATCAGCATCGTGACCGTGCTGGGGTTCGCCCTCGCCAACCTGGCTGCCGACTTGCTATACGCGGTTTTGAACCCGCGCATACGCGTAGGAGATTAGATGTCCATCGAGGCACTTGACTTAGCTGACTATCGCCGCAAAGTCCACGCCACCTATTTCGGTGTGCGCGATACGCGCATTTCTGTCCAGCAGCGTTGGAATTATTGGATCGCGGCGCGCAATGAATTGATCGGCCATCATGCGCAATCACCGCTATCCGAAGAACAACGCGCAAGCTTTGAAAAACTTGCTTATTATCCCTATGATCCAGCGCTGCGGTTCCTGGTAGACGTGGACACCGAAGTGGAGCCGCAAAACTTCGAGATTCCGCTGCAAACGGATGGCAACTTTCAGATGCAGCGCCTTGGTAAAGTTCACTTTTCTGTTGCAGGAAATAAAGTTGAGCTTTCCTTGTTCCGCTTGCTGGGCTATGGCGGCGGCTTGTTCCTGCCGTTTCGCGATGCCAGCGATAAAAGTGGCAAGACCTATCCGGGCACACGCTATCTGCTGGATACGATCAAGGGGGCGGACTTGGGCATGGAGCAGGGCAAGCTGGTGGTGGATTTCAACTTTGCTTACAACCCTTCCTGCGCGTATCACCCGCGCTGGAATTGCCCACTGGCGCCCGCCGAGAATTGGCTGAAGGTCGAGATCATCGCCGGCGAACAGGCTTACCCGGACGCAGCCAAAAGACTGTAGTTCCTAGTTGACAATTCCGAGCTAACCCGTATAATTTAGGTATGCCTAAATATATGGAGAGATCATGTTAGACCTCAATAAAATCTTTATCGACGGCGGCCTTTTGATCGCCGCCTTTACCGTGGTGGTTTTGTTTATTGGCATGTATCACCCGCGCCTGTTCTTGACCAAAAACGATGTGCCAGCCGATATCCTGGCGGCTGTGCCGCCCAGGACGGCGGCGGAAAAGCGCCAGGCGTCCCTGATGGCCATTCCGATCTTCGTCATTTTGATCGGCGGCATGCTTTACTCGACCTACACTTTCGCAACCCAAAGGGGGGCCGGCTTCGTGCCGCTTTATTTGCACGCCCTGGCGATCATCTTGATGATCACGATATTCGATCTGGTAGTGATCGATTGGCTGGTACTAAACACGATCACGCCGCGCTGGGCGGTATATCCCGGCACCGAAGCATTCGCCGGCTACAAAGATTACGCTTTCCATGGCCGCGCCCACCTCAAGGCTTTGCCCGCGCAGCTTGTTGGCGCGGCGCTTACGGCTGGGATTGTGTTGCTCATTACTTAATCCTCCTACCTCCCTTAAAGAAAAGAGACCGATTATCCGGTCTCTTTTTTGTTGTTGTGTGCAATTGAAACTAGCTAGCCGCGGCTTCTTTGGTCAATTCTTTAACCACCTCGTCCTCATCGCGCGCTTTGACCTCCACATTGGGAATTTCGCTATCCACGTGGGTTAAGCGCGGCCTGGTGAAGGCGTAAGCGGTGACGACTAACTGAATGATGCCAACAACGGCAATAAGTAACCGCGGGCCGCGGCTGGGCCCTTCACCGACCAATTGGCCGATGAAACTTTGCGCCAGCGTGCCGCCGCTAGCCATGAGCGGGTTGAAGACCCTATCCACTAACGGGCCGGCTAAAAGGATGGCAATGGGCACAGTGAATTGAGCCAGCATGCGTCGCACAGAAAAGATGCGTCCTTGCATCTCCGGTGGAGTCTTGCTTTGCCACAGCGCCTGGCTGGAGCCGTTCATGATGGGCAGGCCGGCAAATGCCAGGAAACCTGCCGCGGCGAGCAGTACGAGTGAAGGGCGAAAGCTCATCTGGATGAGCATCAGCGCCATCCAAAAACCCACGCCAAGTACGCCAAAGACGCGCCGCTTGGGTCCGCCCCACACGCTCATAATGAT
>JBKJWG010000114.1:0-6624 GCA_046716985.1 Anaerolineales bacterium
GGCTAAGATGGGACTGGAGAATTTGGTGCCCGGCCATGGCGAGATCGTGCTGCGCGGCGAGATCGAAAGCGCCATCCGCAGCGACCTGGACTATCTCAGCAAGATCACCAAGGCGGTGCGCGTCGCGGCCCGCCGCCGCTTCCCACTCGACGTGCTCGAGACCGTGCACGTCGAGCACTGCGGCAAGAGCCGCGTGCTCATCGCCGGGTTGGCCGAGCAGCTGCACCAGCGCAACTTGATCTCCCTCTATCGCCAATATTATGGCGAGGTACCCCAGGGTTCAGAAATGGTGCTAGAACGCTAAGTCATCCCCACTCCACCTGATCCGCGCGGCCCTCATCCAATAAGAACGCGCCGCAATTCCATTCCCCATCCTGGGGACTCCATATCAAATGAATAACGCCGGGGTATAGCGCCTCGGCAACATCGGTTTTCGAGGGCCGCGGCGGCCCAGCGGGATGCGAATGGTAAATAGCCAGCAGCTCTGCTCCCGCTTTTTCGATATCCACAAATGCTTTCAATTGCTCGCTTGGCTGCATGCGAAAACGCTCGCGGCTGGCGAGCTCATTGGTAATTCGATACACCGCGCCGCTTTGCCGCTCTTTGCCCGCCAGCAGGCCGCAGGCTTCCAGCGGCGCCGCGGCCGCCACGTGGGCGCGCATCTGCTCCCAGTGTGCGCGGGCGATCTGCAACGCGGGCATTAGCGAATGAGCAGGGCCAGCACCCAAAAGGCAGCCAGCGCAATGGTAGGCTCGCGGGCTGCTTGCCGCGGCGCCATGCCCGCATTCAGCGCGGCGGCATAATTATTTAACCCGAACACAATGCCGAGCAAAAACAGCCCATAGCCCAGCGCCGAGAGTGGCAAATAATGCAGCGCGGCAGCCACCTGCACGACAATGAAAGTGATCCCGACCAGCTGCAGCGGACGCCAGTTTTGTTCGCTGCGCAGGAAATTTACGCGCGCCCCACTGAGGAACGCACCCAGCGCAATGGCAGGCAGCGCCAAAAACAAGCGCAGCGCCAAACCGCGCACGCTGATCGCTAAGATCAAAAAGAGTCCGTAAGAAAGTGCGCTCAGCGTTACCGTCGCCGCAGCGTGCAGGCGACTTTCTGTTGAGACGCTGTTGTATTCAGCGATCAGGATAATGAGCAACAATAATGCACTGAAGCCAAATGCCGCCCACCACTGGGCGCCGAACGACAAGTTGCTCAGCAGCAAGCTCAGCACCCAAGCCGTCATGGCCGGCAGCACCCAATGGCTGTATGTCGGCTGTTTGCCCAGGCTGGGATGATCACGCAGCAGCCAGTCCGCGCCGCTGGCTGTCAGGCCGGCCACCAGCACGGCGAGAATTGTGTTGATGCCGAATTGCACCGGTAAATAAATGCCGATTAGTTGGATCGCTAAAGTGCGCTCAGGCAACTGCACGAAGCGCACGGCCACATAGGCCAGTAGGATGACTGCCATCACCGCGCTCAGCCGCTCGCGGTCGGGCAAAATACGCCCTGCTTGTTGCTCTACCGCGGAATTCATGCTTCGATTGTACACGCGCAAACTCGCAGGTATACTGCCCACGATGAGCGCCGCCACCGGCAAGATGATCGAGTTCCCTAGCAACGCCCACACGACTGCGGGCTATCTCGCCGTGCCCGAGGGCGATGGTCCGTTCCATGCTGTGATCGCCATTCAGGAATGGTGGGGCTTGGTGGGCCACATCAAAGACGTCGCCGACCGTCTGGCCGCTGAAGGCTTTGTCACGTTGGCGCCAGATCTGTATCACGGCAAGGTCGCCACTGAGCCCGACGAAGCCCGCAAGCTGGTCATGGCGCTGGACCGTGCACGCGCCATCGCCGAGATCGACGCGGCCGCCAAATATTTACGCTCGCTCAATATCGTGCAGCCCAAGAAAGTCGGCATCGTGGGCTGGTGCATGGGCGGCGGGCTGGCGCTCTCCGCCGCGGCACACAGCGATCAGATCAACGCGGTGGTTTGCTTTTATGGCCGCCCACTCGAAGCCACCGATACTGCAAAATTGAAAGCACCAGTGCTCGGTTTGTATGGCGAACTGGATGCTGGCATTCCGCAGAGCATCGTGCAGACCTTCGACAAAGAATTAGAAAAAGCCGGCGTGCCTCATTACATCCACACCTACGCTGGCGCGCAGCATGCTTTCTTCAACGACGGGCGCGCAGAGTCTTATCACCCCGAAGTCTCGCAGGATGCCTGGGGCCGCACGCTGGCCTGGTTCCGCCAACATCTGGTTTAGCGCCATGAGCAAACAAAAGCAGAAACTCGGCCGCTGGGGAGAAGAAGCAGCCGCCCACTACCTGACCCAACTCGGCTACGAGATCCTTGAACGCAACTTGCGCACCGAGCACGGCGAGATCGACCTGATCGCGCGGCAGGGCAACCAACTGGTCTTCGTAGAGGTCAAGGCGCGCAGCTCCGCGGACTTTGGCCCGCCGGAAGACGCAGTCACCCCAGCGAAGCAACAGCACTTGCAGGACGCAGCGGAAAGTTATTTGCAGGCGCATCCCGATTTCAGCGGCGATTGGCGCGTCGACGTGATCTCCGTGCAGCGTCTAAAGGGCAAGCCGCCGGAGCTCGTTCATTTCGAAAATGCCCTCCGCGGATAAGCGCCCGCCGTTGCTGGCGCTGGTCGGCCCGACCGCGGTTGGCAAGACCGAAGTCGCTATCACGCTCGCTGAATTGATGGATGGCGAGATCGTCTCCGCCGATTCGCGCCTGCTCTATCGCGGCATGGATATCGGCACTGCCAAGCCCAGCCGCGCCCAGCTCGCCCGCGTGCCTCACCATCTGATCGATGTGGCCGACCCCGACGAGATCTGGAGCTTGGCGCTCTTCCAGCGCGAGGCCGCCAAAGCCATCGCTGCCATCCACTCCCGCGGCCAGCTTCCCATCTTGGTAGGCGGCACAGGGCAATACCTGCGCGCCATCCTCGAAGGTTGGTCGCCGCCAGCGTTGGCCGCACAGCCTGGGCTGCGCGACGCGCTAGAAAGCTGGGCGGACGAAATTGGCAAAGATGGCCTGCACGCCCGCCTGGCGCGGCTGGACCCTGAGGCAGCGGCCAATATCGACGCGCGCAATCTGCGGCGTACGTTGCGCGCGGTTGAAGTCACTTTGTCCAGTGGGCAGAAATTCTCGACCCAGCGCAGCCGCAAAGAAACGTCTTATCGCGTCTTGCAGATCGGCCTGGCGCTGCCGCGCCCGGAGCTTTACCGGCGTATCGATGCTCGCATCGAGCGCATGCTGGCCGCCGGCTGGATGGACGAAGTCAAGGCGCTGCTAGCTAAGGGTTACAGGGCCGACCTACCCAGCATGTCCGCTATTGGCTATACGCAACTGAACGAACATCTGCAGGGCAGGCTGACTTTGGAAGAAGCCATCACCGACATCAAGCGCGCTACACGCAGCTTTGTACGGCGGCAGGCGAACTGGTTCAAGCCGAGCGACCCCAATATCGTTTGGCTGGATGCAAGTGCACCAGATCTGATCGAAAAGATACGTGCTAAAGTTGCCGCCTGGTTGGCCCAATGAAGCGCAAGGCCGCTTTCTTCGATGTGGATGGCACCCTGACCAGCGAACGCGTCTGGCGCGGCGTGCTGGAATACTACAGCCGCCGCAAGCTGCGCCGCTGGATCTATCGCCGCTTTTGGGCATATCACATGCCGCTCTACATTCTTTACAAAGCGCGCTTGCTCTCGCAGAGCGCCTTCCGCCACCCGTGGGCTGCCCACCTGATGTGGTTCCTGCGCGGCGATACGCCGCAAGATGCTGCGCCCGTTTGGGACTGGGTGACAGAGGAATATCTGAAGCCCTTTTGGCGAACGGACGCGCGAGAGATCCTAAACCAACACAAACAAAGTGGCGATCTGGTCGTGCTGGTATCCGGAGGGCCAACCCCGCTGGTCGAGCGCATCGCTAAAGAATTCGGCGCTGACATGGCCGTCGGCACGCAGCCAGCGCTACGCGATGGCCACTACACCGGCGGCGTCGCTGGCGCGGTGTGCATCGACGCGCAGAAAGCCACTCTGGCGCAGCAGGCGCTGCAGCAGCGCGGCTTGGACGTGGATCTGGCCGCCAGCAGCGCCTACGCCGACGGCGCTACGGATGTGGCGCTATTGGAAATGGTGGGGCATCCGGTTGCGTTTCACCCTGATGAGGAGTTGAAGCCGATCGCGCAAACGCGCGGCTGGCAGATGTTGGAATGAGAATCTAAAGACTACGGTTCAGGGTTTTGTAAAAAACGCGGCTATTAATACCGGTTGGCAAGTCTCCGCTCCATAAGCATTGGTGCCGCAATCTTCTCCATAAACAATGCCATATACTGTTATGTAGTCGCCTTCATAAATACCGGTGAAGGGCTCAGCCATAACTATATAAATCGCATCATAAGAATCGTCCATCCAGATTTGTAGCTCCGTATTGCCGTTAATATTAAAAATCCTCCCGCGTATTACAACCCTTTCGCCATAGTGGCTGTCCGGATATGTGACCAATTCTCTCCTTGAAATGGGAGAATAACTAGCAATTTCGGTTTTATGTGCACTAACCACCCTTGCCGTAGCAGTACGGCTACTATTCTTTGCTTGCTGAGTTGCTGTAGCGATTCCCGATTTTTCTGTGGCGGTTGCATTTTTCGAATTAGCCGTATCTGTCGCTTCTTGGTATTGTTGCTGTTTTGTGGCGGTCGCGAAATTAGCGGCTGCAGTTGCGGTTGACCCGGCTGCGACAGCCGTTAGTGTAATAGGGGGTAATGGTGTTTCGGTCGGGGTTGGAGTCCGAGAGAGGGTGATTGTCGGTGTTTTCGTGTCTTCCAAAGTTGGGGAATCTGTTTCCGTTTTGGTTGGCAAAGATGAATTAGTCTGTTGAAGCGCATCAGCAACGATAGTGGCTTTTTGCGATTCGCTCGGGCTACAAGATGTCACAAAAAAGAGGGATGCAAACAAAAATACCATAGAGTGTTTTAAAGACTGATTGAAACCTGAGCGTGTTTTCACTAGCCCTCCGATAAACCCGACAAATTCAATTATACGATAGTTCAACATTGCCAAAAGCCCCAATTGCTTTTTTTCGTATTCAACAAGAACCCTACAGCGGCAGCCCGACCTCGACCTGGCCGTCGACGACGCGGGTCGGGTAAGCGGGGATATCGATCACGGCTGGCATGGCCAGCACGCGGCCGCTGCGCACATCGAAGCGGGCGCCATGGCGCGGGCAGATGATCTCGTTGCCCTCCAGCTCGCCCTCGCCCACCGGGCCGTTGTCATGCGAGCACAGGTCGCCGATGGCGAAATACTTGCCGGCGATGTTGAAGACCACGATATTGAAATTGTCGATGGAAATGAAGATGCGCTTGCCGTTGGGCAGCTCGCTTTCGGCTGCCACAGCGACGAACTCAACTTCTTTGGGGCCGAGGGAAGTAAAGGAAAAAGGCACGTGTTCAGGCGACATGAATGGGTGATGAATTCAATTGAGGATCAAAACCGCGAAATTCTTTAGGAAGCCGCCAGCTCATCCAGCGACATCACTTCTTCGAGGCCGTAGACGCCGCCCTTGAGAACCTTGAGCGACAGAAGCGCACACTTGAGCCGCACGGGGCCTAGCTCGATGCCGAGCAGGTCGAGGATGTCCTGTTTGCCCAGTTTGCGTACCTCGGCCACGGGCAGGCCGATCACTTTTTCCATCAGCAGGTCGGCGGCGGCCTGCGAGATCGAGCAGCCTTCGCCGCTGAATTGCGCCTCGGTGATCAGATCTTTGTCATTGACGCGCAGGTCGATGCGGATGTGATCGCCGCACACGGGATTGTCATCCTCATAGCTGAAATTGTGCGGATCCAGTACGCCGCGGAAGCGCGGGTTCTGGTAGCGATCGATGATCAGTTCGCGATAGAGATCGTCCATTATTTGAAGATCTCCTTTACTTTGTATAGAGCTTCGATCAACTGATCGATTTCCCCTTTGGTGTTGTAAAGATAGAAGCTGGCCCGCGTGGTGGCCGGGATGCCGAACTTTTCGTGTATCGGCATGGCACAGTGGTGGCCGGCGCGCGTCGCCACGCCATGGCGGTTCAGGATCTCTGCCACGTCGTGCGGGTGGACACCTTTGAAGGTGAACGAAGCATTCGAGCTCTTGTGCTCAGCCGAGGGGCCAAAGATCCAAATGCCGGGCACTTCTTCGAGGCGTTCGAGTGCATAGGCGGTCAGCTCGTGATCGTGGTCGGCGATGGCTTGCATACCGACTTCACTCAAATAATCGACCGCCGCGCCCAAGCCGATCACCTCGGCAATGGCGGGCGTGCCAGCTTCGAATTTTTGCGGCACTTCGTTGGGCACGAACGAGCGCAGCTGCACGCGCTTGATCATATCGCCGCCGCCAAGAAAAGGCGGCATAGCTTGCAGCAGCGCTTCCTTGGCATACAGCACGCCCAGGCCGGTCGGCCCGAGCATCTTGTGGCTGGAGAATGCCAGGAAATCAACATCCAGTGCGCGCACGTCGGTGGGCAAATGCGGTACCGATTGAGCGCCGTCGATCAGGGCCAGCGCGCCGGCCGCATGCGCCATCTTGACGATCTCGGCCGCCGGCGTAATGGTGCCGAGCACGTTC
>JBKJWG010000115.1:0-17967 GCA_046716985.1 Anaerolineales bacterium
GCGCTGGGCTATCGCCGCGCTCGGCTTGCAATATCTGCTGGCTTTCCTGCTCATCACGCCATCCTGGCCGCTCGAGTTGGCTGCGGTCAAATTGGTTTCCGGTTGGATCGCCGCCTCCATTTTGGGACTCACGCAGCTTAATCTGGAAGATGAGGCTCCTGAACCCATTGTCACCAGCGTGCCCACTGGCCGCGTATTTCAAATTCTCGCCGCCGGGTTGATCCTGCTGCTCGTCGCCGGCGCGGCTCCGCGCCTGGCCGGCTGGACCTCGGGGTTCGGCATCAACCAGGCTTGGGGTGGGCTGTTGCTGATCGGCCTGGGCTTGTTGCAGCTCGGCTTAAGGCATGGATCGTTCCGCATGGCATTGGGCTTGCTTACTCTTTTTTCCGGTTTTGAAATTCTTTACGCCGCAGTCGAAGCGTCTACCTTGGTGGCCGGCCTGCTAGCTGTGGTGAACTTGGGTATTGCGCTGGTGAGCACTTATTTGTTACTCGCGCCCGGGCTTGAGGTGCAGGAGTGAGCTCTGCTTTCCTGTGGGTGCTTGTTCCGCTCGCCGTCGCGCTGAGTTTGCTCTTCTATCGCCGCACAGATAACCTGCGCCTTTACTTGGCGCTGACTCTCACGCTCTTTCTCACTTGGGTCGCCTGGCAGATCCCTATCGACACCGTCTTGCAGCTCGGCCCGATTTCCTTCGAAATTTTTCCTGACCTGATTCTCCTTGGGCGCAACTTTACCCTCGCCAACACCGATAGACCCCTGCTCACCTTCATTTATTTTTCGCAAACCTTGTGGCTGCTGGGCGCCCTGCTGACCCGGCCGCGGCTTTTGTTTGCCCCGCTCTCGCTAGCCGCGGTTGCCCTCTTCGTTGCCGCGCTCTCCGTTGAGCCTTTCTTGTATGCGGCTTTGATCATTGCTGCGGTTGTGTTGCTGCTCATCCCGCTATTGGTGCCGCCCGGTCGCGCTGCCGGCCGCGGTGTACAGCGCTTTCTTAAATTTCAATTCTTCGCCGTGCCCTGCATCCTATTCACCGGCTGGCTGCTCACTGGTGTGGAAGCCAGTCCGGGCAATTTGGACCTGGTGCTGCGCGCCGGTCTGCTGCTTGCGCTGGGCTTCAGCTTCTTGCTCGGTCTTTTTCCTTTTCACTCGTGGATTCCCATGCTGGCTGAAGAAATCAACCCATATATTTTCGGCTTCCTGATCTTTTTCCTGCCCTCCATCGCAGCGGTCTTTTCGTTGGGTTTCTTCGATCGTTATGTCTGGCTGCGCGAAAATGATCTCATCTATTTGCTGCTCTCTCAAGCCGGCACACTGGGTGTGTTGCTGGGCGGTTTGTGGGCCGCCCGCCAACGCCACTTGGGCAGGATCTTCGGCTTCGCCGCCATGATAGGTATCGGCAGCTTGCTGCAGGCCATCGGTTTGCGCGCCGCAGAGGGCGTGCAAACCTTCTTTGCCTTGCTGCTAGGTTCGGCTTGGGCTTTGTGGCTGTGCGCGCTCGCGCTCGGTCTCTTCTGGCGCGAAGGTCGATCGCTGCAACTGGACAATTTACACAAAACTTTCCGCACACATCCCCTGCTGACGATTGGTCTGCTGGCTGGATTGTTCGCGATTGCCGGCCTGCCCTTCGTAGGCGCATTCGCCGGACGTTTGGCCGTCTGGAAGGGCTTGGCTCATTTTTCCTCGCTGACCCTGATCCTTTCCTTAGTCGGCAGTTTCGGTCTATTGGCAGCCGCGCTTCGCGTTCTGCATACCTGGTTTGCTGATGAACAGCCCGCGCAGGAAACAGAACTCCCCAAGGATATCTTGGGGCCGCCGTTTCAACCTGTGCACGATTTCGCTAGCCCCTATACTTGGATATTGTTCTCCCTCAGCATGTTGGCTTTGCTAGTGTTTGGTCTCATCCCACAAGTGTTGCAGGCTTCGCTGGCCGGTCTTGCCGGTCGTTTTCCGCAACTCTTTCCTTAAAACTTTCAAAATCTGCGATGCTATAATCGCGCCATGGAAAAAGGACAACTCGAGAAGAAAATTGCCTGGTTGGACGCCGAGCGTCGCAAAGCTGTCGACACGGCTATCGAACTGGAAAAACGCCTGGCTATCCTGGAGAAAGCCCTGCTGAAAGAAAAGCAGGGCACTAAAACGCGCAGTGCTAATGGGGCTAAGGTGGGCGTCGTGGGTGGGCAGGTCGAGGAGCTCGAAAAAGAATTCAAAACCTATCGCACCGAAACCACTAAAGAAATTCAAGAGCTAAGCAAACAGCGCACGGCTCAGGAAAAAGACCTTGCCCAAGATCAGAAAGGCATGAAGACGGTTCTCGAAGATTTCCGCAAGGAGATCGGCCAGTTGCAAGTTTTACAGAAGGGCCTCAACAGCCAGGGTGAAAAGATCGAGCAGCTTAGCGGCAAAGTGAAGAGGTTTGATGAATCGATCGAAGATGTGCTGGCCGGCGAGCAGCGCCGCGCCGAATTAAGCCGCAGCCTTGAGGACAACAGCAAAAAAGACGTGCAGCGCCTCACCGAGATGCACGCCGAGGTGGCCTCGTTGTTGGGCCGCCTGGAAGCCGCCGCCAAAAAGACGGAAACTATTTTGGCCGCCCAACGTAGGGTGGATAAGCGCGTGGATGAATTGGTTGAGGTGGAAGAGCAGCGCCGCACTGAGCAAAAGGTCTTCTTCGACAAGAGTGCCGGCGAACTCGAAAAGCGCCAACGCCAATGGAAAGAATGGAGCGCCCGCTTTGATCAGGTGGAGCTGCAATCCACCGAGATCGGGCAGCGCCTAAAGGATATTGAGACCACCGACTTGGCTGTCAAACGCGCCCAGAAATCTTTCGATGAACTTGTCGAAAAGATCAATCGCCGCGTGAACGAGCTGGGCGAGATCCAGCGTTTGGGCGACCAGCGCTTCCGCCAGGAGTGGTCCACATTCCAGGCCGACGCCCAAAAGCGTTGGGCCAATTTCAATCTCACCCACGAAGAGCAGCAGCGCGAAGGCGTCCGCCAGCGCGACAAATTAGCAGAGAGACTGACTCAACTCGAAGATAATTTGCGCGAGGTGCAAGACAGCCTGCATCACCTCAGCGATCAATCCGAACGCAGTCTGCAAACGTTATTGGAGTTGGCCCGCGATTCGCTGGCCGAGAACGAACGCTTCTTTAGCAATCAGCGCTAGCTTTAACTACCGCCTCTTTACCTATCTAGTTTTCTTGTCATTACTGATTCCGGTGTCATTCTGAGCGCAGCGAAGAATAGTCGCTGCATCCATTTTGCAACCCAAGCCGGACTCTCGCCGTCTGTCATTCTGAGCGCAGCGAAGAATAATCGCAGTCTACATTCTGCAACTCAAGCCGATCTCCCCCACCATCTGTCATTCTGAGCGCAGCGAAGAATCCTTATTGCGTTCCGTTATCCAATGCGCAAAATCTATAAGCTTTAGCTCGCCCGCCACACCCACTCGCCGCCCACCATCGTGGCCGCCGGCTTTACGTTGCGCAACTCGTGCGCGTCTATTTCGAAAGGATCCTCATCCAACACAATTAGATCAGCCAGGTAACCGGGCGCCAGCCGCCCCAGCCGGTTTTCCATGCTGGCCACGTAAGCTGGCCCGCGCGTAAATCCGTCTAGGGCTTCTTGCAAGCTTAAGCGTTGTTCGGGATACCAGCCCTCTAGACCTGGGCTGCCATCATCCCGGCGGCGAGTGACTGCCGCGTGGATGCCCAAAAATGGATTGGGCGATTCGACCGGCGCATCCGAACCGAAAGCCAGCACCGCGCCGGCCTGCAGTTGCGTGCGCCAGCCATATGCATATTGCGAGCGCGCCCCCCAATATTTTTCGGCGGCCAGCATATCCGATGTGGCGTGAATGGGCTGCATCGACGCAACCAGTCCCAGCTTGCCCAGTCGTTGCAAATCGTCTGCGTGCAGCACCTGCACATGCTCGATGCGATGGCGACGCGCGGGCAGGTTATTTTTCTTTTCGAAGTCACGTAATTGCTCGAAAGCATTCAACACTTCGTGGTTCGCGCGGTCGCCGATAGCGTGTACCGCCATCTTCAGCCCGCCCAACACGGCTTTCTCGCTCCACTCCAGCAATTGTTCGCCATCAACTAGGAGCATGCCGCGGTTGTCGGACTCGCCTTCGTAAGGCTCGAACATCGCCGCGGTGCACGGCCCCAGCGCGCCATCCATAAAGACTTTGATCGCGCCGATGCGCAGCAGGTCGTCGCCGAACCCGCTTTGCAAACCGGTTTCGAGCACATAGTCAAGTTTTTCGACCGGCAATTGTTTGTGCACGCGCAGCTTCAGTTCGCCGCGCTCGCGCAGCGTTTGCAGCGCGCGGAAGCTGCGCACCCGATCAAAGTCGTGCAGCCCGGTCAGGCCATAGCTCCACAGTTGCTGTTGCGCAGTGCGCATGGCTTGCACGTCTTCTTCAAGCGTGCTTTGCGGGATCGCCCTCGCCACTATTTCCATTGCCGCCTCAAGCAGGATGCCAGTTGGCAGCCCGCGCTCATCGCGTTGGATCTGCCCGTTGGGCGGATCGGCGGTTTCGTTGTTGATACCTGCCGCCTTGAGCGCCGCGCTGTTTGCCCAGCCCGCGTGCATCGACGCCGCGGAGAGATAAACAGAGTTTTTTGGCGCGGCCGCATCCAACAGTGCCGCATTGCCAAAACCTTCGGGCCAACCGTTCTGCCGCCAACCGTGCCCCCGGATCCACGCCCCGGGCGTGCTCTGCTCCGCGCGCGCTCTCACCATCTCCAGGCATTCAGCGCGGGTCGCCGTATCGCAAAAGATGTCATCCAACCCTAGCGAATATTGGCGAAAGTGGACGTGCGCATCCGTCAGCCCGGGCAGTATCACTCGCCCGCCTAATTCTTCGACTTTTGCGCTGCTAAATTGCTCTTTGAGCTGGCCTGCTTCGCCAACCGCAACAATGCGCGCCATATTCTCGGCTGCTGGCTGGATCGCCAGTGCCGAGCCTTGCGGATTTTTCGGATCGAGTGTGCGGATCTTGGCGTTAGCCAGGATGAGCATGCTATTTGCGGCGCAGCAAGCGGGCGACTAGTGCGTCCAGTTCTTCGTCTGAATAATAGTAAAGCGTGATGCGCCCACCTTTGCGCCCGTGCTGCAAACTGACCTTGGTGCCCAATGCGTCGCGCAGCTCGCTTTGCAAGTCCTTAATTTCAGCCGAGGCTGAAGCTTTGCTCTTTTTCTTCGGGCGATAGCCTTTCAGCTTGCGCACCAGTTCTTCGGCTTGGCGCACGTTCAGCCCCTGCGCAATGATCGTGCGCATGGCCGCGTTCTGCGCTTGCGCGTTCTTCAGCGCCTTCAGCGCCCGCCCGTGCCCCTCGCTGATCTGGCCCGCCGCCAGGGCCTCTTTGACTTTGTCCGAAAGCTCCAGCAAGCCAATGGTATTGGTGATCGCCACGCGGCTCTTGCCGACCCGCTTGGCGATCTGGTCGTGCGAGAGGCCGAACTCGTTGTGCAATTGCTGGAATGCTTCCGCAGCCTCCAGCGGGCCGAGGTCCTCGCGCTGCACATTCTCCACCAGCGCCAGCTCGACCAACTCCTGGTCGTCTGCCTCTCGCAGCACCACTGGCACTTCGCGCAGCCCGGCCAACTGGGCCGCCTGCAAACGGCGCTCACCGGCAATGAGCGTGTAGCTGCTGCCGCTGTCTTGCTTCACGATCAGCGGCTGGATTACGCCGTGCGTGCGAATGGAATCGGCCAGCTCGGCCAACTGCTCCTTGGAAAACTTATTGCGCGGCTGGTGCGGGTTCGGCCGGATCTGCGCCACCGCCACCTGCTGGATGTCGCTCTGCTTGAGCGCGCTCTCCGCCGGCGGGATCAGCGCATCCAGCCCGCGGCCGAGCCGCGACTTGGCCGCCGCCATGCTAAACGCCCACCGCGATCTTCACGCCGTCCTGCTGCAACACCTCTTCGGCCAGGGCGCGGTGCGCTTCGGCGCCCGGCGAGCTGGGGAAATACGCCAATATCGGCAGACCGTGCGAAGGTGCTTCGGCTAAGCGCACACTGCGCGGGATGATGGCTTCAAAGGTTTGCTTTTTGAAATGGCTGCGCACTTCATCCACCACTTCTTGCGCCAGGTTGGTGCGATTGTCGTACATGGTCAGCAGCACGCCGCGAATACGGAGCTGCGGGAACAGCGCCTTGCGCACGCGCTCGATCGTATCCACCAGCATGCCCAGCCCTTCGAGCGCCAGATATTCGCATTGCACCGGAATAATTAATCCATCTTGCGCCGCCACCATGCCGTTCAACGTCAGCAATCCGAGAGAGGGTGGGCAATCGATCAGAATGTAGTCATAGCGATTTTTCAGCGGCGCCAGCGCCTGCTTCAGCTTGTTCTCGCGCGCCAGCTCGTTGACCAGCTCCACTTCGGCGCCCGCCAGCGCAGGCGACGAAGGCAGCAGAGAGAGCTTGAGTTGCGGGTTGTGCAGGATGCTCTCGGCCGCGGGTATTGTGCCTGACAACGCTTCGTAAGTGCCGCTCTTCACGGTCGTCTTGTTGATGCCGAGGCACGAGGTCGCGTTGGCTTGCGGATCCAGATCCACAAGCAACACACGCTGCCCTAGATCCGCCAAGTACGCGCCTAGATTTATTGTTGTGGTGGTTTTGCCGACGCCGCCCTTTTGATTGACCAGTGTGTAAATGCGCGCCATCTACAGCGCCTCGGCCATCAGATCGTAGATTTCGTCCTGCGTCGGGATGCTGTCCAGCCCAGCGCGCTGCACCGAGCGCGCCGCCAACTGCGTGGCGAAGCGCGCCGCATCCAGCGCGTCGCCGGTCAGATGCAGGCGCACGAAGAACGCCGCCGCGAAAATGTCGCCCGCGCCGGTCGCGTCAACTTCCTCCACCTGCGGTGCGGCGATCTTGTGCTCTTGTCCTTGCGTATACAGCGTAGCGCCTTGCCCGCCCTCGGTCACCACCAATATCGGGCAGGCCGCCGCCATTTGCTCCACGCGCCCCGGGTCGCCCTGCAGATCTTCGAGCCCCACGATGCACGCGTCCGCGCCCCCGAGCACGTGCTCGGCCTCGATCCATTCGCCGGTCTGCACGCGGCCGCTCTCGTCCCACTCGCGCAGCCAGCCTTGCGGCGTCACGCCGATCAGCGCTTCGTCGAAATATTTGAGGATGCGCGGCGAAACTTCGCGCGCCACCGGCGCCAAATGCAAAATGCGCGTCGTGCGCCACGCTTCTGGGATGAAATGGAATTCGAGAAAGGGTGCCGGGGTCTGCACGCGCTGGCTGCGCCCTTGCGCGCCGTACATATTTTCAAAACGTGTGCTGGCTTCCGCGCCGATGTTTACTATCTGGAGATCTTGCAGAGGTCCCAGCGGCAGTTCTTCGCCCCACGCCGTCAGGATGCCGGCCTTCATCCCCAGCGCCTGCGCCGTCAGCGCCGCGTAAGCCGCCGCGCCGCCCAAGCGCGGACCTGCTGGCGTTTCGTCGATGGTGATGTGGCCGATGGCTAAATAATCAACGGGTTCAACCCGCGCGGATGAGGCCATGCGGGCATTATACCGCTCACAATTTGCGCAGAAATTCGCCCACGATGCGGTCGAATTCCGCCGGCTGCTCCATGTTGGGCAGGTGCCCGGCCTTGTCGACCAGATGCAGCTCGCTGTTCGCGATGGCCTTCGCCATCACCTCAGCTTCGCTGAACGGAATCACGTTGTCTTCGCGCCCGTGCACGATCAGCGTCGGAACTTTGATAGAGGGTAACAATGGTGTCGAGTCCGGCCTATTGCGCATCGCCGTCAGCGCTGCCATCACGCCTTCGCGCGTGGCGCCCTTCATGATCTCTTTGAGCTCGGCCGCCACCGCCGGCTGCTCGCTGTAATTGGCCGGCGCCAGGAATTTCGGATACATGCCGTCCGCGATCGGCGCCGGGCCGCTCTCTTTCACCTGCGCAATGGACTTGTCGCGGTTGGCTTTGCCCTCCGCCGAGTCGACGCCTGCTCGCGTTGAGAGCAGCATCAGCCCACGCAGCCGCTCGGGGAACAGGCGCGCGATCGCCAGGGCGATATAGCCGCCCATCGAAAGCCCGCCCACCACTACCGGCTCCAAGATATTCAGCGTATCCAGCACGCTCAAACAATCTTCGGCGTATTGCTCCACGCTGTGCGGCGGCGGCTCCGCCGGCGACTCGCCGAAGCCCGGCAGGTCCAGCGCCAGCAAATGCCCGCTGGCAGCCAGGCTGCCTAACTGCGGCTTCCACATTCGGCTCGTGAAGGGAAAGCCATGGATCAGCAGCACCGGCACGCCGGAGCCGGCTTCTTCGAAATGCAAGGTGAATTCGTTGTCAGTCATGAATTGATTATAAGCAATTGTGACTTATATAAAGACACAATCATGGAAAATCATTTATAATTTAACAGCACACAATAATCCACGAATAACTCAAGGAGGGAAACATTTTATCTCAAGGTCTTTATTACCCTTACATTGATATTGTCGATGAGAGTTGGCTCAAGACAGCCTATTTATATTGGGGCACTCTAAGGACAATAGTCCCCTTATCAATGGATTGGCCATATTCGACCGCAACAGCCGCCGCTTTGTGTGACGAAGGATTTCTAATACCACTTCGTGTCGAACCAAACATGCACGAGGTTGAAGAAGTCGCCGATGATGTACTTGCCCATTTGGATACTCCTGAAGGTCAGCGTTTATTAGTACCAACCCCCGATTCACCTAAGTCTCGAATATACAGCCAGAAAGTTTCTAAACGTCTAATGCAGAGATACTTTCTCCATAGGGAGAAACTCTCGGATGAAATCGAAAGAATACTAAGGAAAGGGTCTCAAAAAAGAGAAAATTCCGAATGGATAGAGGTCGACGCCAATTTCGGTAATTACTATATGACCTTGCTCGCAACTCGCTTGGCCGAAAGGATAGGGTCGGAATTAGTCACTCCGATCCCTTTGGCGGAAAAGCTTTCATCAAAGGCAAGACTAACTCCATTCACCATAGCGAGAAACTATACGCGAGAATATGAAGCTCTGTCCAACCCTCGTATACTTCCAGCTTCGTTGGGCACTGGTTTACTTGCCCATATTGCTATCCAGAGTATTAAAATTGACCCTGAAACCCCAGTTGAAAAACTAACAGATTTCAAAAAGAACCATGTAGACGAACTAAATAATTTTAGACTAGCCGTGTCTCAATTAACTTCAGAAATTACAACTAACCTCCCTACCGAATCTCTGCGCCAACGGATTAATGATATATATGCCTCTAGTGTGGTCTCGGCTAATAACAAAATTCAAAAAGCGTTAACTGGAAACAAAATAAAATGGCTCGCTGAAAGTATTTTTCGTACAGCTTATTTTTCGCTAGGATCAAAATCTCTAATCGATATGGGTGTTTCTACCCCTACTGCCCTTTTATCGGGTGCGGGAGCTTCTGTAGTCGTCTCAACAATAAATTACAACCTTGATAAGGAAGCCGCGCTGCGTGAGAATCCGTATTCGTATCTTATGTCGATTCAGAAAGAACTTTTATAGGAATTTGTTACTTTGCCCGCATTCGCTTCACGAAAAAAAGTAGGCTATTTTTATTAATGAAATTACTTAGCCACATTCTTGCAATAATTTGATAAAAACCCCATGAAGCACTTACAGGGATTATTTCAAATGGATGAGTAGTCCACTTGAGAGTCCAAACAGTAAAGAAAGCGCATTCCCTAGCAATCCTGCAAAGAAAACCGATCTCCCGTAAGTTTCACCGGCGGACCATGTCCCCCAACCACTGGCAAGTTTAAGGCCCACCCAGGCTGCAATAAAAGTTCCGGAGCCGTCTACTGTTAGTCCGATTAGGATTAGATAGAAAATTCTTTCGAAAATTCCGATCCAAATCGGTAGCCATTGAATCCTTATAGGCGAATCTTTCTTCGGTTTAAGTACGGCGACTCGCTCGTGCAAAGAGTAAGAGAATAAATAAGTGGAGATTGATCCCGGAATTAATATCCAGAGAATGCAAAAAATTACAGTAGATAATAGATCTAAACCACCTGCATGAGGTAGCAAAAACAAAAAGGGAAGCGCCCCTGCAACTATTCCAAGAGAAGCACAAAGAAAAACGAACCAGCCCTGAGTGACTTTAGTTTTATATTTCCCTTTTGGCAATTCGCGTCTCCCGCAATAAAACCCTTGAATTTTGGAGAGGCTCACAGATTTAGCCAAAACTTTTTGGCTGAGTCGAAGTTCTGACCTAAATCTGCTTGATTTTAACTCCTTTTTCCCCCTAAATCTCCACTTTTCTGCTTAAATTACTTCAAACAATCCGCCAGAGGGGGTTTTATGTCCGATCTCGAAGCACACGCTCCGCGGCTTATCGCCCAGCTCCTCGAATACGGCTTCGCTCCCGTGCCGCCCGCTCCGCTGCCGCCTGAATGGCAGCACGTCTACGAAGCCGTGCGCGACGTCCGTGGCGACAGCAAATTCCTCTATTACTGTGCAGCCCCATTTTCGGCAATTTGATCCCAGGATCTACCGCCATCTTTTGTATAAAAAATGTCAAGATTTTGCGTTGCGATGGCAATGTGATCCGCATCGACTGAACTCATTGCGATATACACAATTACATCTCCAGAATCCAAGAGCGGTGCTTCTATACTGGCAGTTTCCTGGCTGTCTAGGTCGAATTGGTTAATTCCCGCTGATCCAAACAAAAGAGAATCACCGAAGGGTGAGAATGTTACCGCAGCCACCAAGGTGGGCGGACTAATTAAAGAAAAACTATTGCCGTAATCGTTTGAAAGGAATGCGCCTCCTGCTGTTGCCATAGCTATGGTGTTCGCTTCTGTGGGGTGAACGGCTAGCGCATAAGGTTGATCGCCGATGCCAGAAGCCAAAGATTGCACCCAGCTTTGGCCATCATTCAGACTGTAGTACAGACCGGTCCGTAATTCAGAATTGGGAGAAGGATTAATGACGTAAATCGCATGATTGTAAAAACCAACCGCCATTAAGTGAAAATCGCTCTCGCCCTCAAAGCCAAGTTTTGCAAGAAAACCGCCCAAGTCATCGCTCTTGACCAATCCCAACGGATTGATCTCCCCTGTGCCGGCTTCTGGATGTCCACTGCTATAAAAACCTTCATCGACAGCGCTATAGCCCATATAATCTCTGGCCGGAACATCATCGGGAATTTGCCAACCCCCGTTTACGAAAATACGAAAACCGTCGTGGGCAGGTACGATGATTTGCGTGCCATCTGCTGAAAAAGCCAAGCCATGCATATGGGGGAAGGAAATGCTTTCTACTGATTGGTTTGATCGCCCAACAAATAACCAACCCAACAATAGCAACAACAATATTCCGCCAATCGCGACTACTGGCTTTCCTCCTACTGTGGCGCGTTTTTGCTGAGCGCGTTTTAGTTTGTGCCGCTGTGAACGCGAAAGTTGCTTTCCGTTTGTCATTAGATTGCTTAACCTTTTTGTGGCCGAATCAATCTAGCTTGTTTGAACAGATTCTACTAGGGAAAGTTGAGGTGGGTATTAACAGTATATGGGACGAAAAAATAGATCGACTCCTCCACCCATTACCTTGACAAACCGTCTCAATTTCCCCTAACTCCTGTCTTTTCTGCTTGAATCATTGCGCTTGCTTCAACCTTAAACCTGTAACCTAAACTTGCCGTGGGGGAATTTATGCACGATCTCGAAACACACGCTCCGCGCCTCATCGCCCAGCTCCTCGAATACGGCTTCGCTCCCGTGCCGCCGGCCCCGCTGCCGCCTGAATGGCAGCACGTCTACGAGGCCGTCCGCGCTGTTCGCGGCGACCGCGACGCTCGCCATCGCGCCTTCCTTCATTGCCTTTCCGCCATTCCCTCGGGCGGAGACATCTACTTTGCTGTCCTCGAAGCCAATCCGGTTGCCGACAACACCGATCGGCCCGAGCGCCGCGTCCACTCCGCCGAGCAAGCCCTCTCCGCTCCGCCCGTCATCGATTGGTTCGTCCAGGGTCTCTTCACTCGCCCCAGTCTCAACTTGCTTGTCGGCAATCCCGGCACCAAAAAAACCTTCCTCGCCCTCGATCTGGCCGTCTCTGTCGCTCTCGGTCAAGAGTGGTTGGGTCGCCAGACCAAGCCCTCGCCCGTCCTGATCGTCGATGAAGAAACTGGCTTGCCACGCCTTTGGGGTCGCCTGCACTCCGTGCTCCACGCCCACAAAGCGCCACCCGAAACTCCCCTTCATTACATTACCTTGGGCGGCTACGACCTGCGCCAGCGCGCCGAAGCGGACTCCCTTGCCCGTCAAGCTCAGGCTCTCAAAGTTGGCCTCATCATTATCGACGCCCTCGTGGATGTCCTTGGCGGTGGCGACGAGAACAGTGTGCCCTCCATCCAGCCCGTTCTCAACAATCTGCGCCGCCTTTCCGAAAGTTGCCAGGCTGCCGTCGTCCTCATCCATCACACTAACAAGAGCGGCATCTTTCGCGGCTCTTCCTCAATCTCTGCCGCCGTCGACCTCATGCTCTCCGTCCAATCCGAAACGGGCGACTCCCTCATTCACCTTCGCCCTCTCAAAGCTCGCACCGCTCTCCCGCTCCCTTTCAGCGCTCGTGCTCACTTCCAAAACGCCGCTCCCGGCCTCGAAGAACGCTTCTGGCTTACTCCCACCGACGAGCTTCCCAGCGCCAAACCCATTCCGCTGACTAACACCGCCTCCTCCGCCATCCTGGACTACCTCAGCCTCAACGGCCGCGCCACCATTTCCACTCTCATCAACCAGTTGGACGCCGGCACGCCGGGCACTATTCGCAAAGTGATCTACGAGTTGATGGCAGCCGGCCAGATCAATCGCATCGACGGGGGTAGGCAGGGCAAATTGGCCGTTTACACCCTCTCCGACAAAGGCCGCGTTGCTCTCAGCTCGAGAAAACCATGAAAAGTTGTTACTTGTTACTTTTATCTATGCCCCTGGGGGTAGTATTATTATCTTTCAGTCCTTACCCCTCTGTCATTCTGAGCGCAGCGAAGAATCATCGCTACGATTATTCTGCCGACCTAGCCAATCTCCGCACATTTGTCATTCCGAGCAGGCGTCGTCCTGAGCGAAGTCGAAGGAGCGTTCAGCGCCTGCTTTTTGGCGCTGCCCAGAGCCTGCCCTGAGCGAAGCGAATGGGAGGAATCCCTGAGGTCATAAATCAAACTATGAGCCAATCTCGGAGCTCATATAGCCAATCTTGGTGTAGGGGCGCACCGCGCTGCGCCCGACTATTCTTTTGCTTAGGCGTTAATCGAAATGCTTGCCAGCGGCAACGCGATCTGGCTTTGCTGCGGCAACAATCTTCCCTGCATCGACCACGGTCCCGTCCAGGTGATCTGCGCTGGCTGCACTTGGCCGCGCAGATCCTGATCGGCCTGCACGAAGACCAGCTTGTTGGTTTCCGTGCGGCCCTTCCAGCGGCCTTTGACTTCTTCTTCGAACAACACCCTCACCGTTTCGCCCAGGTAGCGGGCATTGATCTCGGTGAGGATGCTTTCTTGCTGCGCTTCAAGTGCCTGCAGGCGGCGCATCTTTTCTTCCTCCGTCACATCGTCTACCATGCGGCGGGCCGCAACAGTTCCGGGGCGAGTGGAATAGCGCGCCAGGTGGGCGATGTCGAGTTTCAATTCGCCCAGCAAATCGTACGTCCGCTGGAACTGTGCTTCGCTTTCGCCTGGGAAGCCGACGATGATGTCGGTTGCGATGGATACGTTGGGCATGATGCTGCGGATGCGGGCGATGAGGCGGCGATATTCCTCGGACGTGTAGCCGCGCTTCATATTAGCTAGCACTTCATCGTCGCCGGCTTGCACCGGCACTTCGATGTGCGCCATCGCTTTGGGCAGCTCCGCCACAGTCTCGAGCAATTCATCCGTCATCCAATTGGGATGCGAGGTGAGGAAACGAATGCGCTCGACGCCTTCGACTTCATGCACGCGGCGGATTAGGTCAGACAGGCTGGGACCGTCGGGCACATCCTTGCCATAGCGATCCACGATTTGCCCGAGCAGCGTCACTTCTTTGACGCCTTGCGCAGCCAGCGAGCGCACCTCTGCGACGATCTCGCCCAGCGGGCGGCTGCGCTCCACGCCGCGCCGATAGGGGATGATGCAGAAGGTGCACGCGTGCGAGCAACCGTACACCACTGGCACATGGGCGCTGATCAGCGAGCCGCGTTCTTCAGCAGGCAGGATGAGTTCCTCGTCCTGCACTGCAAAGCGCTGCTCGGTCTCGTGCAATTCGATGAAACGGCTGTCGTGCTGGGTCAAATGTGAAACCAGCGGACCCGGATCCGAAGGCGGTGAGAACACGTCCACGAAAGGCAGCTGGGCGCGCAATTTTTCCTGGCCTTTCACGCCGACCATGCAGCCCATCAAGTTGATAGTGATATTTGGGTTTTGTTCCTTAAGCGGTTTGAGCGATGTGACGCGGCCCATGGCCTTGTCTTCGGCGCTCTGGCGCACTACGCAGGTGTTGAGCACGATCACTTCGGCATCTTCGATCTGCGGCGTTGCGATGTAGCCGAGGCGCTCGAGCGCGGATGCGACACGCTGCGAATCGGCCACGTTCATCTGGCAGCCTTCGGTCCAGATGTGATATTTCATAGAGGCGCATTATAACAACCTCCTCCCCTGGCCTTTCCCTTGGAAAGGGAGGTAGACCGTTACATATCCGCTTGTATATCTAAAGTGATTTTGTAATCCCCCGGATTGGTCGGTTGGGAAGCTAGTGGATAAGGATTGACTTGCGTAAGCGTGATTACGTATCCATCCACCGCTATCGAATTGATCTGACCCTCGCTCATTTCGCCCAAGGTGAGCGTGTATTGGAACCTTTCCGTGCCGTGTGTGACCTGCAGCAGGACCTGAACCTGCCCGGCCCAGACACACATCGCATCGGCAGGGCAGCGGCTATCTTGCACAATTTCCACGAAAGTGACCTCGATGGCAGGGTCTGTGCCAACGATGCTTTCGCCTGGCTTCAATACCACTTCCCCAGGGCGGAGGGTGCGGGTTGTCGGCCCGCAGGCGCTGGCAACAAAAACCAGAGCTGCGAGAAAAGCTAAGTCGACCTTTGATTTCATAGGATTCTCCAATCGGGTTCATAACGCCCGGGTCTATGGATTTGTTCCACAAGCAAGCGCATAGAACAAATCCAACTCTAACCTCGCTCCGGTAAAATCTTGCGATGCTTTTCCGCCGCCGCTGGCCGCTGTTTCTTGTCGGTTCGATCGTACTTGCTTTCCTCATCTACCAAATTCCGTGGGTGAAATCGCGCGCAGATTGGCGCCTTGACGCGGCGCAGACTTACGTGCGCAGCCTGGTAGCACCTGCAGGTGCATTGCCCGCTCCGCAAGTGAGCGTGGCGCAAAACGAAAGCCCGCAGCCTGTGGGCACCACACTGCCGGCCACAGCCACCCCGCAAGCCAGCCCCACTCCGCTGCCTGCTTCGGTGCAGCTGCCTGCGCCCGCCTACGACGCCCAAGGGCCCAACAATTGCGGACCGGCTACATTAGCTCTTTACCTGCGTTTTTATGGCTGGGAGGGTGATCAATATGATATTTCGGATGTGGTCAAGCCAGTTAGCGCCGACCGCAATGTGAACCCCGACGAACTGCTTTATTACACTTCCAACTACACAGGCTGGCTGCAATCCATGTTCCGGGTGGGCGGCAATATAGAGTTGATCAAACAGTTCCTGGCGGCCGGCATTCCGGTGATGGTCGAAAAGGGCAATCTCATCATGATCGATTATCTTTTCAATGACGACCATTGGAACGGTCACTATGCGTTGGTTACCGGCTATGACGATGCTAGGCAAACATTCACTACACAGGATAGCTACGTAGGGCCTGATCAAAAGGTTTCCTATGCGGAATTCGATGAGTTCTGGCAGCAATACAACCGCGTCTATATCCTGCTCTATTCTCCCGACCAGGAAGAAACCGTCAAAAACATTTTGGGCGAGAGCTGGGATGAAGACACAAATCGCCAGGTAGCGCTAGAAACAGCTCAAGCAGAAACTGAAAGCGATCCTGAAAATCCTTACACCTGGTTCAATCTTGGCATGAACCAAGTGCACTTTGAGCAATACGGCGCGGCCGCAACGTCCTTCGATAAGGCGCGCGAGATCGGCTTGCCCATGCGCATGCTGCGTTATCAATTCGGGCCGTTCTTCGCTTATTACCGCACTAATCGCCTGGAGGATCTGGAGCAGCTGGTTAACTATGCATTGCAGATCACGCCCAATTCCGAAGAAGTGCTGATCTGGAAGGGCTTTCTTTTCTACAAGCGCGGAGATTTTAATGGCGCCATCGAGCAATTCCGTTTGGCACAAGAGGCGAATCCGAAATCCATTTATGTCGGCCCCGCATTTACTTCTATCGGGGCTACACCTTAAAGGAGGAAAAATGAAAGAGATCTTTATGACAGTTGTGTTGGCAGGTTTGCTTGGATTGGCTGCATGCGCGCCTACCGCTCTGCAGCAAGCAGAAGAGAACAGCGAGAGATTGATAACCTAATGCCGGCCTTAGTCATGCCTGACGACGCCGAAGCCCTCGGGGGCGGCGGGAGTGGGAGCTCGGTGGGGAGCAGTCAATATCTGAGGACGAGCCTGAGCTTGCAAGAGCTATATGATTTTTATTCGGGCCAATTGAGTGCCGCGAGCTGGCGGTTGGTCTCTGAGGAACAATCGGAGGCAACAATCTATTCGACGTGGGAAGTTACTGATGAAGAAGGTAGTTTGATAGACGGGACACTAGAAGTAACTTTTGGCTACCCTGATTCGTCGGACGCAACCATGAGCCCAGAATTCGCGGATGCGTATACGGTGAATGTAAGCCTCACGTTGCGGTAGCCTGCCCGCACCTGTCTTAATCTTTCGTAAGATTGATAGATGCTCCAGCCGATTTTCTTGACTTGCCTTGTGGGGTTTGTTAAAATGGCTGAATAGGCGCTTTAGCACTCTCAAACCTCGAGTGCTAAAAACACCATGACTGAGAAACTTACTGAACGCCAAAAATTGATCCTGGGGCTGGTTGTCCAGGAATACGTGGAGAGCGCCCAACCGGTGGGCTCTAAGCATTTAATGCAGAACTATCGGCTGGATGTCAGTTCGGCCACGATCCGCAATGAAATGGCGGAGCTGACCGAAAGCGGTTTTTTGCGTCAGCCGCACACATCGGCCGGGCGCGTGCCCACCGAAGAAGGCTTCCGCTTCTTCGTAGGTGAGTTAATGCATCGCCAGGAACTGCCGGCTTCGACCAAACACACGATCAGCCATCAGTTCTATCAGGCACGCCACGAGACGCAGCAATGGATGAAATTGGCGGCTTCAGTATTGGCGAACCAATCGCATGCAGCTTCGCTGATCACGCCACCGCAAGCGCAGCAGGCACGCTTCAAGCACCTTGAATTGATCCTCACCAGCGGACGCCAAGTGTTGATGGTGCTCGTGCTCGAAAACGGGCAGGTGCTGCAACAAGTGCTGGTTCTCAAAGAAGCATTTGCGCAGGAAAAATTGAGCAACACTGCGGAACAATTGAATAGCTTACTGCGTGGCCAGGCGTTATCTGCGTTGACACCACCGCCCGCGGAGATGGGCACACTGGCCACCGAAATATTTCAATTGGTGCGCGCCGAATTGCTGAGTGCCGAACGCGGCGTGAGCGGCGAGGTCTATCAGGATGGCTGGACGAACGTATTGGCCCAGCCTGAATTCAGCCACTCGGGCGCGGCGCAACGTGCGTTACGCGTCTTTGAAGAGCGGCCGCTGCTTGAAGACTTGCTGGCGCAGACGATGAACAACAGCGAGATCGGCGGCGTGCAGGTGCTGATCGGCGGGGAAGGCCGCTGGGAAGAACTGAATGATTTTTCGCTGGTGCTGGCGCGCTACGGCGCGGCCGATGCCGCCAGCGGATACCTGGGCGTGCTGGGGCCGATCCGCATGGCGTATGGC
>JBKJWG010000116.1:0-2569 GCA_046716985.1 Anaerolineales bacterium
ATGTAAACGAGGAAGAGAATCCAAGTCGTGCGCTTCATCTCGCGGCCAGCCTTGCCCGTGTACATAGTGATCAACATCAAGATTAGAGGCAGACCAAGACTGTGGCCGAGCCCCTTGTGGGAATCCCATCCTATTTGGGCCGCAACCACCACCATACCTGCCAAGAAAACCTGTGCAACCACACCGATCACGAATAACCAATTGAAAATCCGGTAGAGTTTGCCTGAAAGATTAGTCATTTTTTCTCCGTTCGTTTTTGCAGAATGCGCACACTATAACCCAGTCTGGCGAGCCGCGGAGAAAACGAGCAGGGCGCACTCTGAGCGCACTGCTCTCTGCAAATCTGACCTTATTCCGTAGCCAACAGCTTGTAAGCCAGCGTTGCGGCTGCCAGGACCTGGCCGAAGGCAGCGAAAAGCTGATCAGGCGCCAAGCTGCCTGTATTCCTTTTCATCTTCCAACCATCCTGGCAGCTTGGTGGGTTGGGTTTACTTTTAGGTTTTGTGGGCATGTATATTAGCCCTCTCGTTTTGCTCTACCAGATTTTTTATTATCTAAAAAACGAGTGGAAATAATAATTTGATGGCTTAGAGTATCTCGCACCTGTTTTGAAATCTTGACCTTTTTTTCGCTCGAAAAATATTTTCTTTTACTTGTAATACACACAATGGGACACCAAATATAACATGATGTCCTTACAATCCCGCCCTAGTTTATAATCCTTTTCATGCTCGTCCGTCTCCGCAGCACGTACAACGAATATCCAGCCACCTTTTGGACTCTCATGCTGGGCACCTTTATCGACCGCCTGGGCGGCGCGCTCCTTTTTCCTTTTTTTGCTCTCTACGTCACCAGCCGTTTCAATGTCGGCATGCTGCAGGTCGGCTACTTATTCGCCATCTTCTCGGTGACCAGCATGGTCGGCAGCGCCCTCGGCGGGGCCTTAACCGATAAGCTGGGCCGCCGCTCCATGCTGCTGTTTGGCCTGGTCACCAGCGGCGCCAGCAGCTTGCTGATGGGTTACGTCGGCAGCCTGGCCGTCTTCTACGGCTTGGCCGCTTTTGTTGGTCTGCTCTCCAGTGCCGGAGGCCCGGCTCAACAGGCCATGATCGCCGACCTGCTGCCCGAAGAGAAACGCGCCCAGGGCTATGCGGTCCATCGCGTCATATTCAACTTGTCCGCCACCATTGGCCCCGCCCTGGGAGGGCTAATCGCCGCCAACTCCTTCTTTTTGTTGTTCATCTTCGATGCGGTCACCAGCTTCATCACCGCCATCATTGTCTACAGGGTCATCCCTGAAACAAAACCGGAGTTGGAGAAAGGTCAGGTCGAGGAAACCTTAACGCAAAGCATGGGCGGCTATCGCCATGTCTTCCGCGATGGTCTCTACATGGTCTTCATGATCATTTCCATATTGGTCACCATCGTCTACATACAAATGAACACTACGCTCTCTGTTTACATGCGCGATGTGCACCACTTGGGACCTAATTTGTATGGCTATATTCTCAGCTTGAATGCCGGCATGGTAGTAGTGATGCAATTTTGGATCACTCGCATGCTAAAAGGCTGGGCGCCCATGCTACTTATGGCGGTTGGTACCTTGCTTTATGCCATTGGCTTTGGCATGTTTGGCCTCGGTTCTACCTTTCTCTTCTTCGCCTTCGCCATGGTTGTCATCACTATCGGCGAGATGGTGCTGGCGCCCGAAGGCACCGCCCTGGTGGCTCGCTTCGCCCCCACTCATATGCGCGGCCGCTACATGGCAGTCTTCGGCTTCACCTGGGGCATCGCCTTCGCCGTCGGGCCGCTGGCCGCTGGCTACATTATGGAGAATTACGACCCTCGCTGGGTTTGGTACGGCTCCTTCTTGCTTGGCCTCATCGGCACCTTGGGCTACCTGGCCATGCACGCCGCTACCCAGAAGCGCTTCGTGGCCAAGCCTGCGGCTGAAGGAGATGTTGCGTAGCTGTATTATGGAGTTGCAGCGCAACTCCAACGCGAACAGTATCACCTTTCGCAAGTCCACCCCTTTTGCGACGATAAAAATCAGCAATCAACAATCAGAAATACCTGAGGTTCCCTTGCCTATAATCTACAAAACCAACGTTCCTCTAGATCTTGCCGCCGCCATCGAGCTCTATCGCGCCTCCACCCTCGGCGAGCGCCGCCCGGTGGACGATGAAGCTTGCATGCAGCAGATGCTGCAGCATGCAAATCTCACCATCACCGCTTGGGACGGCGACCTGCTGGTTGGCATCTCCCGCTCCCTCACTGACTGGTGCTATTGCTGCTACCTCTCCGACCTCGCCGTGCGCGCCAGCCACCAGCGTGGCGGCATTGGCAAAGAGTTGATCCGCCGCACCTACGCTGCCCTTGGCCCCAAAGCAACGCTCATCCTGCTCGCCGCCCCCGCCGCTGTGGACTACTATCCCCACATTGGCATGGAGCGCCATCCGAGCGCTTGGGTGCTCAAAGCCGGGCAAAAGGTTGTTTGAGAGTCGATCAAAAGCCGTGCGACAAGTTCCAAGTGAAGGCATGAACTCCGGCGTCCCCGTCGGAGGCGGTG
>JBKJWG010000117.1:0-3349 GCA_046716985.1 Anaerolineales bacterium
CCGCCGGCCCGCTGCTGGCAACCACGCTTACACGCGACCCATTGCTGATCGCGGGGTTGGTGACCGCGCAGCGATTGCCGTGGTTCTTGTTCTCGCTGCCCAGTGGCGCCCTGGTAGACAGACTCGACCGCAAACGCATTCTATGGATCGGCAACTTCATCCGTGCGATTCTCATCCTCGCCATGGGCGTCACCACCTACTTAAAGATCGTGGATATCTATGGCATGTATCTGTTCGTCTTCCTGCTCGGCACCGTGGAGCCATTCTTCGACAATGCCTCCTTCGCAGTCTTGCCGCGCCTGGTTGACAAACAGCAACTGGAAAAGGCAAATGGGCGCCTTTTCACTACAATGTCTATTGCCAATGATTTTGTCGGCCCCTCAACTGGTGGCTTCTTGTTTGCCTTTTTCCCACCGCTTTCATTCCTGCTGAGCGGGCTTGCATATGGTGGCTCATCGGCTTTGATGGGTAGCCTGCCGGGCACCTACCATGCGCGTACGAGCCCGGTGCAGGGGAGCCGTTTTCTGGCCGAGATCAAAGAAGGCTTCAAATGGTTCTGGAATAACAACGTTATCCGCGCCTTGGCCTTTTTAGTCACGTTGCAAAACCTGGTGAACACTGCCGGCTACTCTCTTCTCGTACTGTATGCGCAAGACCGTTTGGGATTGGACGAAATCGGCTATGGGACGCTCATTTCCGTTGGAGCTCTTGGAGGGATTGTAGGAGGCTTCGTCGCTGAGCATTTCGGCACGCGCTTCGGCACAGGAAAAACTATCTTCTCACTATCTTTGGTTATGGGGTTTGCATTTATCGCGCTTGGCTTTACCGACAGTGTGCCTATCGTGATGTTGTTGTTAGCCATCAACTCGTTTTCAGCCATCCTGAGCACGACATTGATTTTGGCCCTGCGGCAAACTTTGATCCCGGACGATCTGCTTGGGCGGGTGACTAGTGTGTATCGTTTTATCGTGATTGGCAGCGCTCCGCTTGGCAGTCTTGCCGGCGGCCTGGTGGCGCGCAGTTTTGGCTTGACCACCCCTTACTGGACAGGAGGGATCCTCGTTTTGCTGGCCACCCTGATCGCTTATCCTTTCATCAACAATAGGACGGTACGCATAGCGCGTGAATCTGGTTCGCTGTAACATCTGCCGGCTTGCATCGTTTCGGTTTCATAAGGGAAAAATGAGAATTCTGACACGCCCTGATTTTTGCCCTACTCCGCTGGATAGAATGGCGCTAATCATGAAACGACAATTACTTTCCTACTTTGCCCTGGCCAGCTTACTCTTGGGTGCGTGCGGCTTCTCCGAAGCCGACGTTCAAGCTACCGTGGCCATCGCCCAATCCAATGCCGTCCAAACCGTCTACGCGCAATTCACTGAAATAGCTCTGCTTACCCCCACCGCTACCAACACATTGCAACCCACCCCTACTCTATTTGCCACTAGCGCGCCGTTCATGACACCTACGACCGGCTCAGGCGGCGGCACTGGCGGCTGCGATGTGATGACCTTCGTTTCAGATGTCACCGTTACCGACGGCGAAGAAATTGCCGCCGGCACCCCCTTCACCAAGACCTGGCAAATAAAGAACAGCGGCTCTTGCGACTGGTCGACAGCTTATCAGTTGATGTTCAGCAGCGGCGACCAGATGGGCGGCCCCAGCAGCCAAAACCTCACTGCAGCTATTTCGGTTGGTTCAACAGGCGAAGTTTCGGTGGAATTGATAGCTCCCAGCACTTCCGGTGATTACACCGGCTATTGGGCCATCGCCAATGCGGCCGGCCAAGCATTCGGCTACATCTCGGTCGTAATTACAGTCCCCTAACCCTCATCATCTGGGGCGCGGCGTCACGTCGATCGACGCCTGCAGCAAAGTTAGCACGCCGGGCGACTCGATCTGCTCCTCGGAGCGGATCTTGACGTGGCGGGCTTTCTTACCGGTTCCTTCCAGCAAACCATCCGGATCGTCCAGATCCACGCCGCGCGGGAAGCCTAAGTTCACGTAATCTTTGTATAAGATGATTACGCAGATCAAGTGCTTGTAGGTCTCTGCGTACCCATAGGCTAGCAAATGCGCCGGCACATCGATCTGCTCGATCGCGTCCGGCGCCATTTCTATTACCATTTCGCGCACTTGCAAAGCCAAGTTGCGCACCTCGGGCGAAAAGCCCGACAGAAAATCTTCCAGTTCAGCGCTGATGATCTTGCTTAATTTAGCCATGTGTCGCAGTCTATGACCGTAAAGTATAATCGCCCCTGAATTTACGGAGGCAGCTAACATGGCAGAAAAAAGAAAAAAAGTGCGCGTGGCAATTATTGGCGTAGGTAACTGCGCCAGTTCGCTGGTGCAGGGCGTTGAGTATTACAAAAACGCGGCCGAGGGCGATGAAGTCCCTGGCCTCATGCATGTCAACCTGGGCGGCTATCACATTCGCGATATTGAATTTTCGGCCGCCTTCGACGTGGTCACCACCAAAGTGGGCAAAGACCTAAGCGAAGCGATCTGGGCATATCCCAACAATACGATCAAGTTTGCCGACGTGCCCCATCTCAACGTACCCGTGCAGCGCGGCATGACGCACGACGGCCTTGGCAAATATTTGAGCCAGGTGGTCGAGAAGGCGCCCGGCGCCACCGCCGACATTGTCAAGATCCTCAAGGACACCGACACCGACGTAGTGGTCAGCTACCTGCCTGTCGGCTCCGAGATGGCCACCAAATGGTACGTCGAGCAGATCCTGGAAGCCGGCGTGGCCTTCGTCAACTGCATCCCGGTCTTCATCGCCAGCCAGGAATATTGGGGCAAGCGCTTCAGCGAGCGCGGCCTGCCCATCATCGGCGACGACATCAAGAGCCAGCTGGGCGCAACCATGACCCATCGCGCCCTCACCACCATGTTCGTTGAACGCGGCATCCACTTGGACCGCACCTATCAACTTAATTTCGGCGGCAACATGGATTTCTATAACATGCTCGAACGCGAGCGTTTGGAATCAAAGAAGATCTCGAAGACCGGCGCGGTGACCAGCATGCTGCCCTACGAACTCGATAAGGAAGATATTCACGTAGGCCCCAGCGATTACGTGCCTTGGCTGACCGACCGCAAGTGGGCCCACATCCGCATGGAAGGCCGCGCCTTCGGCGACGTGCCGCTCAACCTGGAGCTCAAGCTGGAAGTGTGGGACTCGCCCAACTCGGCCGGCGTGGTCATCGACGCGGTGCGGATCATCAAGCTGGCGCTCAACAACGGGATCGCCGGACAGCTCGACGGCCCATCCAGCTACCTGATGAAGTCGCCGCACAGCCAGCGGCCCGATGACGAGGCCCGAGAGCAGACGGAGGAGTTC
>JBKJWG010000118.1:0-4371 GCA_046716985.1 Anaerolineales bacterium
GCCGGTGGGGATGTGGGTGATGCGCACGGCCGTGTCGTTCTTCTGCACGTTCTGACCGCCCGCGCCACCGGAGCGGAAGGTCTCGATCTTCAGATCGCTGAGATTCAGATCGAGTTCGGCGTCCTCCACTTGCGGCAGCACTTCTACCTGGGCGAAGGAGGTGTGGCGGCGCTTGGCCGAGTCGAAGGGGGAGAGGCGCACCAGGCGGTGCACGCCCTTTTCAGCGCGCAAATAACCATACGCATAGGGACCCTCGACTGAAATTGTGACGGTCTTGATGCCAGCTTCTTCGCCGGGCGTCAGGTCGATGATCTCGGCCTTGTAGCCGCGTCGTTCGGCCCAGCGCAGATACATGCGCTGCAGCATGGCGGCCCAGTCTTGTGAGTCGGTGCCGCCGGCGCCGGCGTTGAGGGTGAGCAGGGCATTGCCTTCATCATATTCGCCAGAGAGCAGAGTGCGCAGTTCGCTCTGGTCCACATCACGCTCGATCGACTTGGTTTCGGCCTCAAGGTCGGCGCGCAGGCTTTCGTCGCGCAGCTCGGCCAGCTCGAGCGAGTCGGCAATGCGCTTCTCGAGACTGCGCCAAGCTTCGAGATCGTTGCGCACGGCGGAGATGCGCTTCATCACTTGTTGGGCGGTTTGAGGATTAGACCAAAGATCGGGAGCAGCTGCTTGCAGCTCTAGCTTGTTGAGCTCAACTTCCTGTTTGGGCAGGTCAAAGACGCTCCAATAAGGCTAGGATGCGAGTGTGGACAGTAGTCAGCCGATCAATGATGTCTTGCATGCTTTCGTTCCTCATTGAATATTATAGCGAAAACCAACCTTGAACATTAGCATCGCCGTTTCATTGCTATAATCGATTCGTGCCCAAAGCAAAGCTCTCGCACGTGGATGGGACTGGCCGCGCCCGCATGGTGGATGTGGGCGCCAAGCCCGTCACCGAACGCCTGGCCGTCGCCGAGGGCGAGGTACGCATGCTGCCTGAGACACTGAAACTCATTCGCGAGAATGCGCTCGAGAAGGGCGATGCGCTGGCCGTGGCGCAAGTGGCCGGGATCCAGGCGGCCAAGCGCACCGCGGAGCTGATCCCATTCTGCCATCCGCTGCCATTGGATCATCTTTCCGTCGATTTCGAGCTGGACGATAACCTGCCGGGTATACGCATCCGTGCCACAGTGCGCAGCACGGGCAAGACCGGCGTGGAGATGGAAGCGCTGACCGCGGTTTCGGTGGCGGCGCTGACGATATACGATATGGCCAAGTCTGCGGAGAAAGGTATGCACATTGAGAACGTCCGGCTTGTCAAGAAGAGTGGAGGCAAGAGCGGGGATTACGAAGAGCGCCAAGACTAGGGATTTGTATTAATTGGTATTCGAATGCCTAAAGAAAAATGGAAACGGCGTGACGAAAAGTTAAGGAAGAAACGAGAGGGCATGCGAGTTTCCGGGCGTAGCCTGTTCACCATTCAAGAGATACAGAAGAAAAAGGCAGACCTGGCGCGTAAATCCAAGCCAAAAACCAAACGTAAAACTACAAAATGAATAAGGTCAAGATCCTGTTTTTTGCCACGTTGAAAGAAAAAGCTGGCACTGCTCAGGCTGAGTTCGAATTGCCAGAACATATTTCTGTGGCAGCATTGAAAAATTTGTTGTTTGAACGTTTTCCAAACTTGCCGCGAAGCTCGTCTTCAATGCTGGTGGCTGTAAATAAAGAATACGCGTTTGATAAAGAGGAAATCCCTATCGGGGCGGAGATCGCCTTGTTTCCGCCGGTAAGCGGCGGAGCTGACTTCCCGACGATATTCTCGATCACGGAAGGCGAATTGGACCTGAACGCCTTGCTGACTCAGATCACGTTACCTACCACTGGCGCGGCCTGCTTCTTCAGCGGGGTGGTGCGCGGCGTCACCGCTCGCGGCGAGGCGCATGAAACTGAGCATCTGGTTTACGAGGCATATGTGCCGATGGCCGAAGCCAAGATGAAGCAGGTGGCCGAGGAGATCCGTTCGCGCTGGCCCGCAGTCGAGGGCATCGCCATCGTGCAGCGCATCGGCAGGCTGATGCCCGGCACGCCGACGGTGCTGATCGCCTGCAGCGCGGCGCACCGCGATACCGGCGTGTTCGAGGCGGCCCGCTATGGCATCGACCGGCTCAAAGAGATCGTGCCGATCTGGAAAAAAGAATATAGCACGCAAGGCGAAGAGTGGATCGAGGGCGAGTACAGACCCAAGCCCGGCGAGTGATGACCTCCTTTCATTGCAGCAACTGCCATCGCCCGTATCCCGAGCAGGGCGTTCCTTATCGCTGCCCGCACTGTGGCGGCGTTTTTGCATTAACCGGTGGTATCAGATACCTAGCTGACTCAGTAGACGAGGCGCAGCCTGGGTTATGGAAATATCGCCACACGTTTGGATTGCCCGAAAACGCGCCGGTTGTCAGCTTAGGTGAGGGCGATACTGCCCTGGTCGAGGGACAAGGCTTCGGCAAGAAGCTGGCTTTCAAGCTGGAATATCTAAATCCGACCGGGTCGTTCAAAGACCGGGGCAGCGCGCCGCTGATCAGCTTTTTGTTGGCGCGTGGCGTTCGCGAAGCGGTCGAAGATTCATCCGGCAACGCGGGCGCATCGTTCGCTGGCTACGCCGCCCGGGCCGGCATCCGGGGCCGCGTGTTCGTCCCCGATTATGCATCGGGCCCGAAGCGCGCCCAGATCGAAGCTTACGGCGCTGTACTCGTTAAGGTTCCTGGCCCGCGCTCAGAAGCGGCCGCAGCGGTGCGCCGGGCCGCCGAGGATGGGGCGGTCTACGCCAGCCATTCTATGTTGCCGTTCGGATTGCCGGGCATCGCCACCATTGCTTATGAAATTGCTGAGCAAATGGGAGGCGCGCCCGGCTCGGTGATCGCCCCAGTGGGGCATGGCAGCTTGCTGCTGGGTATCTCTCAAGGCTTCGCCGCTCTGCAAGCCACAGGTATAATCGAAAAAATTCCGCAACTCGTCGGCGTGCAAGCGCGTGCTTGCGCGCCGCTGATGGCGCTGGCCACGCAAGGGGTAGCTGGCCTGGCGTGGGTCACCGAAGGCGAAACCCTCGCCGAAGGGGTGCGAGTTCTGCAGCCGGTGCGCGGCGACGAGTTGCTGCGCGCGGTGGAAGCCAGTGGTGGGCGCTTCGTGGCGGTGGAAGAAGAGCAGATCTTGCCCGCCCGCGACGCACTGGCGCAGGCAGGTTTATTTGTGGAGCCGACCTCGGCCATTGTTTGGGCGGCGCTGCAAGAGCTTGCAAACGAGTTGCCAGACCCAATTGTATTGATACTTTCTGGATCAGGTTTGAAGGCATTATAGGAAAAGAATGATGGTTGAGAAGATCGTAATAACTGGCATGGGCACTGTAAATCCGTTAGCCAATACGGTGGAAGAGACCTGGCAGAAAGCCATCAACGGCGTCTCCGGCGTCGGGCCGATCACGCTATTTGACGCCAGCGAATACCTGGTCAAGATCGCGGCTGAGGTCAAAGATTTTGACCCCAGCCTTTACGTCGACACGCGCGAATTGCGCCGCCGCGATCGCTATCAGATCTTTGCCGCGGCCGCTGTGGCGCAAGCCCTGAAGCATTCAGGGCTGGAGATCACGGAGCAAAATGCGGGCCGCATTGGCACGGTCATCTCGGCTGCCATCGGCGGGCTAACCGCCATGGAAGAAGGCATCATCGATGTGTATAAAGGCGGGCCGCGGCGGGCCAGCCCTTTCCTGGTGCCGATGATGATGCCGAACGGGGCGGCCGGCTTAGCTGGCATCGACCATGGCATGAAAGGTCCGGCTTATTCTGTGGCCTCCGCATGCGCGTCCGGCCAGGATGGCATCGGTGTGGCTTGGATGCTGTTGCGGGCTGGCATGATCGACGCGGCAGTGGCTGGCGCGGCGGAAGCCACCATCACCAAGATCGGCGTAGCGGCCTTCGATCGCATGCAAGCTATGTCGCGCGTGCAGCCAGGGCAACCCACGCCACGACCCTTCGATCTGAACCGCGATGGCTTCGTTATCGGCGAAGGCTCGGCTGTTATAGTTTTGGAAACTGAGAGCCACGCCAAAAAACGCGGCGCAGAGATCTTGGCCGAACTGGCGGGTTACGCCGCCTCGGCGGACGCCTATCACATCACCGCGCCATCTGCCACAGGCGCGGGCGGCTCGCAAGCCATGCGTAACGCCTTGGTCAACGGAGGCGTAAACATAGAAGAAGTTAGCTACATCAACGCGCATGGGACCGGCACCCCGTTGAACGACGCTTCCGAGACCAGCGCCATCAAATCTGTGTTCGGCGAGCGCGCTTACGACATACCGATTTCTTCGACCAAATCGATGACCGGCCACATGATGGGCGC
>JBKJWG010000119.1:0-4292 GCA_046716985.1 Anaerolineales bacterium
GGATTGCTCCGTATCCTGGCCATAGATCAAGGGCACTGTGCCGGCCAGGCTGACTACGTCGCCGGCCAGGAGAATGGCGCTCTTGACATCCGCGCCGTTGATCTTGGAGCCGCCGGTCGAGCCGAGGTCGAAGAAATGGTAATGGCCGGAAATGGCGCGCAGCTGTGCATGCCGTCGCGAGATCTGCGGGCTTTCGATGACCAGGTGGTTATCGCTCTTGCGACCGATGTTCACGATCGGCAGGTTGAGCGGGAAGATCTGCGCACCGGCCACGATGAGAAACGCGCCGGCCGGCACCTGGTGCTCGGCAGCCGCCTCGGCGATGCGCAGCGATTGCGTGCGGCTGAGGCTCTCGCCCATGCCGGCGCAGCGCACGCGGAATTCGTGGGCCGCCAGGCCATCTTCGGGGGAAATGTGCAGCACGGGCTCGCTGGCCAGGTGTATGCCAGATTCATGGGCAGCTCGCTTCAGAGCTGTGCACAACTCGTCCAGCAAGGCCTTGTTGGACTTCAGCGCATTGGCATGTTCGCTGTTGGTGTGTATGGTGTAGATGGCCGGAGCAAGCAACTCATCGCCCTCGCCAAAACTCACTTCGGCCTGCATGGCCTCGATTAAGCGGGCGGCTAAAAGAGCCTTGGTATCTTGTGAGGAGAAAAGCCGCGCAGTGCCTTCTTCAATTAGGCGTTGCAGGCGGGCTTCAAGCCGGCTGAATGATTGGCTCATGATTTCATTGTATCTTTTTCCACAATTCCCCGCCCTGATCCACCCGTTCTTTATGACCTTTTAATTTAGTTATACTGGTTGAGGTCGTATGAACACCAAGCAGATTGCCGGCTACGAGGAAGTGCAGCACACCGCCGATTGGGCCCTGCGTGTATGGGCGCCCGACCTGGCCGGACTGCTGGAACAAGCCGCCCGGGGCATGTACGACCTTTCGGGCATCCGCCTGAAGGAGGGCATGCGAGAAATGCGATCCCTCAAAGTCGAGTCGACCGACTCGGAAGGACTGCTGGTTAATTTCCTTTGCGAATTGCTTCATTTTGCTGAACAGGAGGGGCTTGCCTTCGATAAATTCGATCTGGCCGTTTCGGAAACCGCGCTGATCGCCAACCTCGCAGGCGGACCTGTCGCTGAACGCAAAAAGGAAATCAAAGCAGTCACGTATCACAATTTATCCATCGAGAAAAACTCTCAGGGTTTGCAAGCGGAGATCGTCTTTGATGTGTGAGCATGGTTGAGCTCAAAAACATCACGCAGATTAGCGATGTGGAGTGGGAGATTCCCACCAGCTTCCGCGCCGATATGCGCGTGCCCGTGCGTATCTTTGCCAGCCGCGAGTTGCTCGAAGCTGTCGCCGGTGACAAATCGCTGGAGCAAGCTGTCAACGCCACCACACTGCCCGGCCTCGTCGGACACGTGGTCGTGATGCCTGACATGCACCAGGGTTACGGTTTCCCCATCGGTGGGGTGGCCGCCACGCGCTATCCCGATGGCGTGATTTCTCCGGGCGCGATCGGCTATGACATCAATTGCGGCGTGCGCCTGCTCGCCTCACAGATCGACGTGGATACGGTCGGGGCAGAGTTGGATGACCTCGCCATGTCACTCAACCGCCATTGCCCCAGCGGCGTGGGCGTGCGCGGTCACCATCATTTGAGCGAAAGGGAATTGGAGCAAGTAATGCGCGACGGCGCCCAGTGGGCGCTCAAGCAAGGCTTTGCCACCGAAGCCGACCTGGGCCGCACAGAGGAATTCGGCCGCATGCAAGGCGCCGACGCAGACAAGGTCAGCGCTCGCGCTCGCCAGCGCGGCCGCGACCAGGTCGGTACGCTTGGTGCCGGAAATCATTTCATTGAGGTGGACATAGTCGATAAGATCTTCGATGAGGAAGCAGCCCGCGTAATGGGCCTGCGCCAAGGCTGCCTAACCCTGCAGATCCACTGTGGCTCACGCGGCTTCGGCCATCAGATCTGCACCGATTACGTGCGCGATTTTCAGTCTGCGATTCAACGCTTTGGTATCCAACTCCCCGATCGCCAGCTGGTCTGCGCTCCCATGGATTCCCCCGAAGGCAAAGCCTACATGGGGGCCATGCACGCCGCCGCCAATTTCGCATTCGCCAACCGTCAGCTGCTCGCCTATCACGCCCGCCAGGCTTTTGAAGAGACGCTGGCCGGCCGCGTTAAGAATTGGCATCTTCATCAGGTCTATGACATTGCCCACAACATGGGCAAGATCGAAACTCATCAAGTGGACGGAGTGGCTATGAAAGTCTGCGTGCATCGCAAAGGCGCTACGCGCGCCTTTGGCCCCGGCGCGCCCGGGCTGCCCTCCGAATTCCAAAAGATCGGCCAGCCGGTATTGGTGCCCGGCAGCATGGGCACCGCTTCCTGGGTGCTGGTCGGCACACAGGGCAGCATGCAGCGCTCCTTTGGTTCCACCTGCCATGGCGCTGGCCGCGTGATGAGCCGCTCGCAAGCTAAGAAGACCGTGCGCGGCGACCAATTGCGCAAAGAATTGGAGCGGCAAGGCATCCATATTCAGGCGGGCTCGCTGCCCGGCCTCGCCGAGGAGGCGCCGCAGGCTTACAAGGATGTGGACGCCGTCGTGGAAACGGTGAGCAAAGCGGGCATTGCCCGCAAGGTGGCGCGCTTGCGGCCCGTTGCGGTAGTCAAAGGGTAGTCGGAACTTTGCTGGTGCTTATTTCGTCTATTGATTGAGGTGAATGATGTTTAGGAGATTATTTGTTTGGCTAATGATTGCTGTATTTCTAGCTGCGTGCGCTCCAACTGCTGCGGGGATTGCGACGCCGGGCCTTCCTACTGCAACGCCGAGTGGCCAAAGAGGCCCGCTCTATATTTCTTCTGCAGAATTGCTCATCATGGAAAGTTTTCCCATCCAGGTGCGCTTGCATGTCACCGGCGACCTGCCGACTCCGTGTCACAAGTTTCAGGCTGACGTATCCGAACCAGATGTCGAGAATCGAGTTGATGTGGCTGTGTATTCATTATCCAATCCGGAACTTATGTGCGCGCAAGTGCTGCAGCCGTTTGACGAATCGGTTTCCGTCCCAATGAGCGGCCAAACGGATGGCACGTATACCGTTTATCTGAATGGCGAACTTGTGGGCCAATTCGAATACTCGGAATAGTTTTCTCCTAATAAAAAAAGACCGGCACTGCCCGGTCCTTTTTTTTTATATTTTGCGACTATTTGTGCAATCGTTCTTTGAAGGCTTTGGTCAGCGCCGGCACGATGTCATAAAGATCGCCGACTACGCCGAAGCGCGCCATCTTGAAGATCGGCGCATCTGCATCTTTGTTGACCGCCACGATGATTTTGCTGGTGCGCATGCCAGCCAAATGCTGGATGGCGCCCGAGATGCCGAGCGCAATATACAGGTCTGGAGAGACCACCTTGCCGGTTTGGCCCACCTGGTGCGCGTAAGGCACGTAGCCGGCGTCCACTGCGGCGCGGCTGGCGCCGACAGCTGCGCCGATTGCTTCGGCGAATTCGCCGATCATCTTAAAGCCTTGCTGGGCGCGCCAGATCTCTTTTTGCTTTTCGTCGGTGATCTCCGCCGGCGGAGTGAGATTGGCATTGTTCGATGTGCCGCGCCCACCGGAAACAATTATGGCCGCGTCTCCCAGGCTCACGCGGCCTTCCACGGTGGCGTAATCCACCACCTTGGTTGCTATTTCGCTTTCAGCCACAGCAGGCTGAACCTTGGTTATTGTGCCTGTGCGGCTTGCGTCCGCTTCCGGCTTGCTGAAGGCGCGCACGCGCAGGGTCAGCAACTGTGGCTTGCTGCTGCAAGCCACCTTGCTCAATAGTTTGCCGGCATAAATGGGGCGGATAGCAGTCAGCTTGCCGCCTTCATTCTTGATCTCAATTACATCCGGCAGCACGCCAGTGTTCAAATCGATGGCGGCCATGGCCGCCAGCTCGCGGCCGCGTGTGCTGGTGGGGAAGAAGATAGCTTCCGGCGTAGCTTCCTTGGCCAATTTAGAAAGCAAGGCTGCGAACGGTTCGGCGCGGTAGTCCGACAGGCTGGCGTCCTCACCGAGCAGCACTTCATCGGCGCCATAGTGAATCGCGGTTTGCGCTAGCGCTTCAACGCCCTGGCCTAATATTAGCGCCCCCACCGAAGCGCCCATCTCGCCCGCAAGTTTGCGGGCGGCGCCCAGCGCCTCCCACGAAGCTCGCAGCGGCTTGCCCATGAAATGATCGATGTAGACCCACAGATTGCCAGCCATCACACCACCCCTTCGGCAATGAACATGTCGGCTAGG
>JBKJWG010000120.1:0-3124 GCA_046716985.1 Anaerolineales bacterium
GGATCACTTCGCCGATACGCTCCTCGCTGCGCCCGAAGCCATAGTTCCGTGAGGTATCCAGAAAATTGACCGGGCTGTCGAAAACGGCCCGCACCGTATCCCGTGCCCGCTCAGGTTCAACGCGATAGCCATAGGTATCCGGCATATCGCCAATTGGTCCCAATCCAAAACAAAGCCTGCTGACTTTTAGACCAGTGCGGCCCAGTGCCATCTTTTCAGTTGGATCGGCTTTCATTTGCTCACTCTGTCATTTTGGAAAGCTAAGCTTTGATTCGTAGCTCAATTGCGACATTCTATGCCAAGGATGGCGGTATCTCCCGCAGCAGTCAAACTGGCCCGGAAGTTAAATGGCGGTTGCAGCAAAGACCAGACAGGCTTTAGCGAAAGGTGTTTTGAGCAATGAGACATGTTGAATTTGTTGGCGGTGAAAAAGTCCCGGCCCTTGGTCTTGGAACATGGAAAATGGGTATCGGGGATCGTGAGGAGGTGGCTCAATTGCGCGCCCTCCAAGCAGGTATCGCGCAAGGTATGACACTGATTGACACGGCAGAGATGTACGGCGACGGCCGTTCGGAGCAACTGGTCGCAAGGGCAATTGCTGGCCAGAGGGACGAGGTTTTCGTCGTGTCAAAGGTGCTGCCGCAAAATGCAAGCAGACGGGGTACGATCAAGGCCTGTGAGGCCAGCCTCAAGCGGCTCAAAATTGACGTCCTGGACCTCTATCTGTTGCACTGGCGCAGTTCATATCCGTTGCCGGAGACGTTTGCGGCGTTTGAAGAATTGCGGGCTGTTGGCAAAATCAGACATTATGGCGTCAGCAATTTCGATGTCGATGATCTGGAAGAATTGGACAAAATGGTTCCCAAAAATAGCAATGCCGCCAATCAGGTGATGTACAATCTATCGGACCGCGGCATCGAATGGGATCTCTATCCGAAGTGCCGCAAGGATAAAATAGCAGTCATGGCCTACTGTCCGCTGGGGCAGGGCCGTTTGATCAACAGTCCCGGCATTGAACCCATTGCGAGGAAGCATAATGTTACAAATGCGGCCCTTGCTCTCGCCTTTACTCTCAGATTGCCTGGAATGATTTCAATTCCCAAAAGCAGTCATGAGAAACGGATAATAGAGAATGCAGCTGCGGCCGATCTTGTCCTCGATGAACAAGACCTCGCCAAACTAAATCAAATCTTTCCTGCACCACAGAGAAAACTTCCGCTCGCGATTACGTAAGATGACCGTCATGCACTATCCGTCTAGCCGATGTTGGCTTTCAATTTCAGCCAGGTCGTGTGCACAGTTTCCTTGACCTGCCCCCACTCGCTTGCGGCAACGTCCCAGTTCACGATGGCGCGCGACGTGCTTGCGGTCGTGCCACTGGCAACTGTCGATGTCGCCATGGAATCGTGAACGTAAACTACGGCTATGGTCAGCAAGCAGCCGAGAATCATCCCAAAAAAAGTTCGCATGTTGATCGTCCTCCTTCACCCACAACGCGGTCAGGCCGGTTGGGTTCCATGCAGTAGCGTCGGAATTTGCAGAACTCGAAGTTTCTCGAAGTTTCAGGGGAGACCGCCCTTAACAAGAATGGCCGACTGCGAAGTGTGTGGAAACGGCCTTCTAATGGCAAAGCTTCGCGGCCAAGTTTGCTCAACCTGGCCGCGCCTTTGGGGAACCTCAGCAGAAACACTTACACGCGAGGTCTATTTAGCCGCGCCCGCGCCAGACATTCCCGTTCCGAGAATCTACGTAGACCAGAACTCGATCGCCACGGCGCATGGCAGTGAATGTATAGGTCCGGCCATTACATTCCCGTGTCGAAACGTTTCGAAAGCCATTTTGACGCACGATGCGGCGTGCTTCGTTGCAGGATATTCTGCCGCGATAGCGAGGCTGGTACTGGTACATGGGCTGGTCCTGGTATTGGTACCAACCGCGACCGTCATAGTACCGGTAGTCAGGACCTACCTGATAATTGTAGTAGGGAACGCCAAAAAAGATGTCGACATTGACTTTCGCATTGGCGACAGTTGTCAGTCCACCGATAATAGACACGGCAGCGAACAGACCAATAATTGTTTTCTTCATGGTATTACTCCTCAAATTGGTGGTATTGATATAACGAACTCGTCGGCAATTGGTTCCGCCTGGCAAGCAGCTAAGCTGCAGTCCGCTCGTCTTTGCGTCCAGCCGGAATGGTTAAGATTGAAGAAGCTCCAGACTTATCGCCTTGCAGCGAGCGTTCATTGCGGATTAACAATTTGGCCAGCGCCCCCCGGAAAGCTGGACCGATGTCCTCGCGGGCTAGGCCATGGGCGACATTGGCGAGGAGGAAGCCAAGCTTGTCGCCGCAGTCAAAGGTCTCACCTTCAAATTTGAGGCCCCAAAACTGCTGCTCCGCCATCAATGCAATGAGGGCATCAGTCAGCTGGATTTCGCCTCCCGCCCCAGGCTTGACTGCGGCGATCTTGGCGAAAATCTGCGGTTGTAGGATATAGCGGCCGGCAATAATGTAGTTGGACGGGGCATCCCGAAGCGTCGGTTTCTCGATCATCTGCTGGATCGCCATTGCCCCACCATTCACCTGGCTATAACCGACCACACCGTAACGGCTCACATCCGACCAAGGGACTTCCTCTACCGCTATTACATTGTCGCCCTCCTGTTCAGCGTAGACGTCCATCATCTGTTTCAGGCAGCCAGGTTTTGCCTGCATAATCATGTCGGGCAAAAGCAGCGCGAAGGGCTCGTCGCCGATAATATGGCGTGCACACCACACTGCATGGCCGAGGCCTAGGGGTTCCTGCTGACGGGTGAAGCTCGTTTGCCCCGCATTTGGCAGGTCCTGTTCAAGCAGGTCGAGTTCGTTGGATTTGCCGCGCTTGCGTAGTGTTGACTCGAGCTCGTACTGCTTGTCGAAGTGGTCTTCTATGGCATTCTTGTTGCGACCCGTGACGAACACGAAATGCTCAATGCCGGCTTCGCGTGCTTCATCAACCGCCATCTGTATTACCGGACGGTCAACGATTGTCAGCATTTCCTTGGGAATGGCCTTAGTGGCAGGCAGGAACCTCGTACCAAGTCCGGCAACCGGAAACACGGCTTTCTTGATCGGGCGATGCAT
>JBKJWG010000121.1:0-4987 GCA_046716985.1 Anaerolineales bacterium
TATGCCCTGCCGGTCTATTACATCATTGCCCCGGCGGAGGCCTCCGCCAACCTGGCGCGCTTCGACGGCGTGCGCTATGGCTTGCGTGTGCCCGAGCCCGATCTGATCGAAATGTTCAGCCATACGCGCGGCCAGGGTTTCGGCGCTGAGGTCAAGCGGCGCGTCATGATCGGCACCCATGTCCTCTCGACCGGCTATTACGACGCCTATTACGGACAGGCACAGAAGGTGCGCACCCTAATACGCCGAGATTTCGATGCCGTGTTCAAAAAAGTGGATCTGATCGCCGCTCCAGCCACGCCGGGCACTGCTTTTCGCATCGGCGCCCATAGCAACAATCCGCTGGAGATGTATTTAGAGGATGTGTTTACTTTGCCGGCCAACCTGGCCGGCGTGCCGGGGCTGTCGCTGTGCGCGGGCTTCGATAGCCAGAAGCTGCCCATCGGCTTGCAGCTCATCGCCCCCCATTTTGCTGAAGAGCGCTTGCTGCAAGTTGGCCATGCTTACCAGCAAGTGACCGACTGGCACACGCGCCACCCCATGCTATGAAAACGCTCTTTACCGAGATCACCAAACCGATGCAGGATCGTATGCATGTGCTCGAAGAGCGCGACGCCCGCGATCGCAAAGATGGCACGCCCAATCTCAAACGGTTGCGCCAGGTGCCGCCGCAGACCGGCATGTTTCTGGCCATCCTGGCGGCCAGCGCGCCGCGAGGCCAACTGTTGGAGATCGGCACCAGCGGCGGCTATTCGGCGCTATGGCTATCTCTGGCGGCCAAGCAGCGCGGCGATAAGCTGGTGACCTTCGAGCTGCTGCCTGAAAAAGCCGAGCTGGCGCGCGAGACTTTTGACAAAGCGCAAGTGTGGGATCAGGTCGACCTCGTGCATGGCGACGCGCGCGGCCACCTGAAAACCTACGAAGAGATCGCCCTTTGTTTTCTTGATCCCGAAAAAGAAATGTATGCCGAGTTCTACAAAGAGGTCGTGCCGCATCTCTTGCCGGGCGGGATACTAGTAGCCGATAATGTCATCAGCCACAAAGAAGATCTGGCAGATTTTGTCGAGAAAGCGCTTGCAGATAAAAGCGTCGATGCCGCTGTGTTGCCAGTTGGCCTCGGCTTGTTGGTGTGCGTGAAACGGGAGGCGTGATGACTGAGCCGCTCAAGATCATTATCCCCATGGCCGGCTTCGGTACGCGGCTGCGCCCGCACACCTGGAGCCGGCCCAAGCCGCTGCTCAGCGCGGCCGGCGACACGATCTTGGGGCACGTGCTCAAGCTGCTGCAGACCGCGCCGGGCGCCGAGCGCGCCGAATTTGTTTTTATTGTCGGCTGGCTGGGCCAACAAGTGCACGATTACATGCAGGCGGAGCACCCAAAAATCCATGCGCATTTCGTGCAGCAGTCGGAATTGAAAGGCCAGTCGCACGCTATTGCCCAGGCGCGCGAATATATCAAAGGGCCAACTCTGATCATTTTTGTAGATACCGTTGTAGAAACCGATTTCTCAGGCTTAGATAAAGAAGAAGCCGACGCGGTGGCGTGGGTGAAGGCAGTCGAGGACCCGCGCCGCTTTGGCGTGGCCGATGTGGACGCGGGCGGGCGGGTGCGCGGGTTGATCGAAAAGCCCAGCGACATGAAAAATAACCTGGCGGTGGTCGGCATTTATTATTTCAAGCGCGGCGAAGATCTGCTGGCTGCCATTGATGAACAAATGCAAAAAGGCGTGCTGACCAAGAACGAATTTTTCCTGGCGGACGCGATCGACATGATGCTTAAGAAGGGCCTCAAGATGCGCGTCCAAGTGGTGGAAGAGTGGTTGGACGCAGGCTTGCCCGAAACGGTGCTCGAGACCAACCGCAAGCTATTGGAAAAAGGTCGCGACAACAGCAGCGAAGCCAGTAAGCGCCCAGGGGTGACGATCAAGCCGCCGGTACATATTCACCCCGAAGCCGTCGTCGAGAACTCGACCCTCGGTCCCTACGTCTCCATTGGGCGCGGCAGCGTGGTGCGCAACAGCACGATCGAAGACGCGGTCATCGAGCGCGAGGCACTGATCGAGAATTGCGTGCTCAAAGCCTCGCTGATCGGCGAACGCAGCCACGTGAGCGGAGTAAAAGGCAAAGTGAACGTGGGAGACGATTCGCGGGTGGACGGAGAATAGCGAAAAGCTCTGCTTGCTATAATTTATTTTCAATCTCAAATGAGCGCAAAATACCAACCCGTCATCGGACTCGAAGTGCATGCTGTGCTCGAGACGCGCTCCAAGATATTCTGCGATTGCCCGGTGGTCGATTCGACCTCGGGCGAGCCGAACACGGCCGTGTGCCCGGTGTGCGCCGGCATGCCCGGCATGCTGCCTGTTATCAACCGCGCCGCGGTCGAGTACGCGCTGCGCGTAGCGCTGGCGCTCAATTGCACGATAAACCTCACCAGCATCTTCGCCCGCAAGAGCTATTTTTATCCGGACCTGCCCAAGGGCTTTCAGATCTCGCAATACGATGAGCCGCTGGCGGTGAATGGTTGGCTGAATGTGGAAACGTCGACGGGTGAGCAGCGCGTCAGCGTGCGGCGCGTGCACATGGAAGAGGACACTGGCAAACTCACACACGTCTACAAAGATGGTGAGCGTTATTCGCTGGTGGACCTCAATCGCTCGGGCGTGCCGCTGCTCGAGATCGTTACCGAGCCCGAGCTGCATTCGGTCGAGGCGGTGCGGAATTGCGCTTACGCCTTGCGCAGCATCCTGCGCTACGTGGGCGTCAACTCCGGCAACCTAGAGAAGGGCTTGCTGCGCATCGAGCCCAATATTTCTATCCGTCTCGCCGGCATTCAGGAATTCAGCACGCGGGTCGAGATCAAGAACTTGAACAGCTTCCGCTCCCTCGAGCGCGCCACCACTTACGAGCTGGCGCGCCAAGAAGCGATCGTGGAAAAAGGCGGCGCCATTTCGCAGCAAACCCTGGGCTGGGACGATGTGCGCGCCACCACTATCCTGCAGCGCACAAAAGAAGTTGCCGAAGATTATCGCTACTTCCCGGAGCCAGACCTGCCGCCGCTGATACTCGAGCAGGCCTGGGTCGACAAGATCCGCAAGGCGCTGCCCGAACTGCCGGATGCCAAGCGCAAGCGCTTCATTAAGCAATATGGCCTCAACGCCTACGACGCCAATGTGCTGGCCGCCGAGCGCGCCGTGGCTGAATTCTATGAAGCCACAGTGCTGGCCGCCAAGGCAGCGGATGCCAAGACCGTTGCCAACTGGGTGAGCAGCACGTTGTTCGGGTTGATGAACGAGGCCGGTGCTGAGATCGGCGACCTGCTTTTCGGCGCCAAAGACCTGGCCGCCTTGCTCGATATGGTCGCCAAGGGCGACCTCAACTCAGCCAGTGCGCGCCTGGTGCTGGCGGAAATTTTCGCCAAGGGTGGTAAGCCCGCCAAGATCGTCAAAGCGCGCGGGCTCACACAAGTCACAGATAGCAAGCAGCTTGCAATCTGGGTCGGCGGCGTTCTGCGCAAACACGGCGAGCAGGTGGCAGAATATCAGCGCGGCAATGCGGCCGTGCTAAACTGGTTGTTCGGCCAGGTGATGCAGGCCGCGGGTGGCAAGGCCAACCCGCAGGCCGTGCGCGACGAGCTGCAAAAGCAGATCGCCGCGATCAAGTTGGAAGGAGCAAAGAACTAACATGGCAGAAGATATGCAGGCCAAGGTGGAAGCCATTTCGATCTCACCGGATTCCTTGCCCAGTTCGGCGGTCGACCAAGTCGAAGTGAAATGGGAAGGTTTCGTGGGCGACAAACATTTCGGCCTCACCATGAAGGCCGGCAACAGCCAGAAACCGTACGCCAAAGGCGAAGAAGTGCGCAACGTACGCCAGGTTTCGATCGTCTCGGCCGAAGAATTGAAGCAAGTCGCCACCGCGCTGGACGTGCCGAACGTGGAACCGGCCTGGGTCGGCGCCAACCTCATGCTCTCCGGCATCCCGGACCTGACCAAGCTGCCGTCCGGCACCCGCCTGTATTTCGAGAACGGCGTCGGCATCGTGGTCGAAGGCGAGAACATGCCCTGCACCACCGCGGGCGGCAGCCTGCAGGACCAGTTCCCCAACCGGCCCGACATCACCACCGCCTTTCCGAAGAAAGCCATCGGCAAACGCGGCCTGGTGGCGTGGGTCGAGAAGCCTGGAGTTATACGCAAAGGCGAAAGTGTCACGGTGCGTTTAGCGCCGGATGTGAAAAATTGAGAGACTTGGCTATTGTGAAGGATTATCAAGAAGGCGAGGGGAAATGAAGTATTGGGCTTACGAAAATCACCCAACCCACATGGTTACTCTTCATTTAGCAGAGTGCGGGAATTGCAATCGCGGTAAAGGCAAACGCCGCAAAGGGGCATCGACGAGAAACGGGGAATGGAAACCGTTTGAAACATTGGGAGAAGCTTCAGTGTATGCGAGAAGCGTTGGCAAATTGTTTAGACGTTGCAAAGTTTGCGCTCCCTAAGCTTCAAAATTAGATGACGGCCGAGAAACTGACCAACTTGACTCATCTGAGCTAATCGATTAACTTAGAGGCCCTTTTTGGTACTGGCTCCAAACATATTGTGAATAAACGCTTGAACAACTCTCAGGATCCGACAACGACGACGGATGCGGGCAGTCTCCGAGATGCCCGCATATTTGTTTAAAAGAGCCAAGATAATTCAGGAGAACGATGGCTGAAAACACCAATGCATTCCAGATCGCCCAGGCGCAGTTCGACCATGTAGCCGGTTTGCTCAACCTCGACCCCGAAGTGCGCGAGCTGCTGCGTTGGCCGCGCCGCGAGTTCCGCTTCCAGATCCCGGTGCGCATGGACGACGGCAGCCAGCGCGTTTTCTTCGGCTACCGCGTGCAGCACAACGATGCGCGCGGGCCCACAAAAGGCGGCATCCGTTTCCATCCCTCGGAAACGATGGACACCGTGCGCGCCCTGGCGATGTGGATGACCTGGA
>JBKJWG010000122.1:0-2514 GCA_046716985.1 Anaerolineales bacterium
CACCGCTTCAATGGCATTGTCGAGGATGTTTGTCCACACTTGGTTCAGTTCGCTCCCGTAGCCTTGGATCAAGGGCAAATCTTTGGCATAGTCGCGTTGCAGGCTAATGCCGTCGCGCAGCTTACTACCGAGGAGCAACAAAGTATCTTCGAGGCCAGCTTTCAAGTCCACAGCCTGGATTGGCGCTTGGTCCAAGTACGAATAGGATTTCAACACTTTCACGATCGCCGAAATGCGCTTAGCTCCCTGGCCGATCTCGGCCAGCAAGCCATAGACTGAGTACGTCGAGGCGAGCCAGGGCAGCAAAGCAGTTAGCTGTTTTGAGTTGAATTTTTTAGCGAGTTCGTCAAGGCTCTCAGCGGTGTAATTCAAGTCAACAAACTGACCAACGAATTGTGCGAACAAACCAAGTTGACGCGCGTTGAGCCAGCTTTCGATTTCATCTGCCTGGTCACTGCGCGTAAGCGCATCGAGTTCTGGCGGAGCGGTTGCGCGCTGCTTTGCGGTTGCAACCAATTCCTCCGCGTAAGTCTTTAGATCAGATGGCAAGCTTAGTTGCTCAAGGGCGACCTGGGCAGCCAGCAAGTTGCCAAACGCGGCGTGCAATTGCTGCTCGCCGCGCTGGATGGCTGCCGCCGGATTGTTGAGTTCGTGGGCTACGCCAGCCGTCAGCGTGCCCAACTGCGCCATCTTGTCGCTCTGCTGCAAGACGGATTGCGTCTCGCGCAGCCGCATGAGCACCGAGCGGAACATGGCGTTCAATGCTGTAGGGCTGGTGCGCAGCAACTCATCCAGCGATTCTTTTTCGATGGCTAGCAAAACGGAATCCGTGCGAGCCTTCACGCTAGCCATGCGTGGCGCCTCATCCAACAACGCTACCTCGCCGATGATCTCCCCGGGCCCGCGTACAGACAGCAGCACCTCGCGCCCTAGCGAGCCTTTTAGCACTTCGAGCTGCCCCGTTTCAATTACGAAAGCTTTATTGCCTGCAGTTCCCTCCTCAAAGAGTAATTCACCCGCCGCCAGCTTTATCTCCGCCGACATCTCGCACAGTCGATCAAAATCGGAATCGGAGAGCCCATAGAATAATGGGATCTTTTTTAGCGTTGCGGGCCTCATACCGTCTTGAGGTATTGGTGGACCAGGCTCACCGCAATGCCGCCTTGCCCAACCGCCGATGCTACGCGGCGTATCGCCGCGTGGCGAATATCGCCAGCGGCGAAGATACCCGGCACCGATGTTTCGAGAATGTAGGGATCGCGTTGCAATGGCCAGCTCTTCGGCCATTTGCCATCTTGCAATAAGTCCGGCCCGGTCAGGATGAAGCCTTGCACATTGCGCTCTACCAAACCAGCCACCATGTCTGTATGCGCTACGGCGCCGATGAAGATAAACATGGCCGCCACATCGACAGTTTGTAATTCGCCACCGTCGATGTTTTTTATAACGATTTGTTCCAGGCGGTTTTTCCCTTTGACCCCTTCAACCGTATGACGTCTAAATAAGTCAATGTTGGGTGTAGCTTCGATTTGTTTTACCAGGTATTGGGACATCTCACCCAATGAGGAGCCGCGTATCAAAATAGAGACTTGTCTGGCATGTTGGGCGAGCCAGATTGCACCTTGCCCAGCCGAGTTGGCACCGCCAATAACATATACGTGCTCACCTTTGTAGTGGACGGCTTCCGTCAACGCCGCACCGTAATAAACTCCAGCACCATAAAGTTCCTTGATTCCAGGGACATCAAGTTGGCGCAATGTGACGCCTGTGGCGATGATCAGCGCCAGGCAGCTCAATTCGCTGGCGTCGTCCAAGGTGATGATCTTGTAATTGCCATCCACGCGTACTTGGGTAACCTCTCGGGCGGTCAGCACCTCAGAGCCCAAACGAATTGCCTGATCCGTGGCACGTCGCGCCAGGTCGCTGCCGCTGATTCCTTTTGGAAAACCTAAATAATTTTCGATCTTTGAACTGGTGCCGGCCTGCCCGCCGGTGGCCTGCCGTTCGATCATGAGCGTGCGTAATCCCTCAGAGGCTGCATTTACGGCCGCGCCCAAGCCCGCTGGTCCGCCGCCGATGATGATCACGTCATAATGTTTTTCTGCGGCTTGCGTACGGATGCCGATCTTTTCGGCCAATATGCGATTGTCTGGCGCGGTCAGCACGCTGCCATCCGGGAAGAAAACAACCGGCAGCTCGGTTTTGCCCCCCTCGACGCTTTCCACAAGCAGGCGCGCTTGATTGTCCTTTTCTACATCCAGCCATTGGTAAGCGATGCGGTTTCCTGCCAGGAAATCTTTTGTGGCGTGACTCTTAGCGGACCACAGTGTGCCGGCTACGCGGATGCCTTCATAAGGCAACTTGGCATTGAATAACCATTCCGCCAACAATTCGTCCAAGATCGGGTAAAGATTTTGCTCGGGCGGATCCCAGGGTTTCATCAGGTAATAATCCAGCCCAATGCTGTTGATGCTGGCGATGGCCACCTCAGTGTCCGCGTAGGCGGTCAGCAAC
>JBKJWG010000123.1:0-6454 GCA_046716985.1 Anaerolineales bacterium
TCGCCGCCATAGCATTTGGCCAGTACATCTTTGCGCATGGCTTTCACGTTGGCGCGTGAGATCACACGCCCCTCCGATACAGCCTGGATGGGCACCACAAACAGTTGGCGCGGGATCAGATCTTTGAGCTTGGTGATCAGCGCCTGGCCTTTGCGGTAGGCGTCGTTCTTGTGCACGATCGTGGTGAACGCGTCCACTGGCTCCATGTTGACATGGATCTCCAACTTCACTAGTTCATCCGCACGGTATTCTTTGAACTTGTAGTCCAGCGAGGCATAGCCGCGCGTGGATGATTTGAGCTGGTCGAAGAAATCAATAATGATCTCTGCTAACGGAATTTCGAAATTAAGCTGGACGCGGTCCGCACCCGGATGCTCTTCGCCGACATAAATGCCGCGCCGCTTGATAACCAATTCCATCACCGGGCCGTAATAAGCAGTGGGCGTGAAGACCTGGATATCCATCCACGGTTCGCGTACTTCTTTTATCTGTCCTTCGTTGGGCAACTCGGCGGGCGAATCGATGCGCAGGGTTTCACCGCTGTGCAACAAGACTTCGTAAGCCACAGAGGGCGCAGTCACAATGATGTCGAGATCGTATTCGCGCTCCAAACGCTCTTGCACGATCTCCATATGGAACATGCCTAGGAAGCCGCAGCGGAAACCGAAGTTCAACGCTTGCGAAGTCTCCGGTTCGTAAACCAACGAGGCGTCATTCAACTGTAATTTTTCAAGGGCCTCTTTAAGTTCGGGGAAATCATCTCCCTCAGTCGGGTAGACGCCGGCAAACACCATCGGTTTGACCTGTCGATAGCCCGGTAGCGGCTCCGCGGCCGGCGTCGCCTTGGATGTGAACGTGTCGCCCACGCGGCATTCCCGTACCGTCTTGAACCCGGTAGCGACGTAACCGACCTCGCCGGCCTCAAGCATTTTGCCCGGCGTGAGCCGCGGCGAAAAAGTGCCGATCTCGATCGGCTTCAGCTCAGCGCCGGTGATCATGAGTCGCAAGGTCTCATCGCCTTCAATACGGCCATCGATCACGCGCACGTAAGCGACCACGCCCTTGTAGGCATCGTAATGCGAATCGAAGATGAGTGCGCGCAGCGGCGCATTCGGGTCACCTTTGGGCGGCGGGATGCGTTTTACCACCGCCTCGAGTACAGCTTCAATGTTCTCCCCCGATTTGGCGGAAATGCGCAGAATATCTTCTTTGGGCGTGCCGATCAGCTGGCTGATCTCTTCGGCCACCGCGTCCGGGTTGGCGGCCGGCATATCGATCTTGTTGATGATCGGGATGATCTCGAGATCGGCTTCCAGCGCCATGTAGAGGTTGGCCAGCGTCTGCGCCTGGATACCCTGGCTGGCATCCACGATCAGCAGGGCGCCCTCGCAAGCTTCCAGGGCGCGGCTGACTTCGTAGCCGAAGTCTACATGCCCGGGCGTATCGATCAAATTGAGTTCATAAGGCTGCCCGTCCTTGGCGGTGTATTGCATGCGCACCGCCGAGGCCTTGATCGTGACGCCCTTCTCGCGCTCGAGGTCCATGCTATCCAGCACCTGTTCGGTCATATCACGCTCCGAAATGGTGCCGGTGAGCGCCAAGAGGCGGTCCGCCAGCGTGGACTTGCCGTGATCGATATGCGCGATGATGCAAAAATTACGAATTTGCTGCATAACCAGCAGAGTATAACTGACCGCTTACTGGTTTACTTGTCGCTAGGCTCCAGTACAACCACCAGGTATTTTTAGTTTGACGGCCGGCACCTATTCCTCGACAAAGGCTGAATCAATAAGCACGTAGCTGGTTACAGATCTCCCCACCCTACTTGCCCACAGCAAAAACTCAACATTGCCCTTCGGCCCCATGATCGGCGAGCGCGTCAATCCGCGCAAAGCAAAACCCTGCTGCTCCGCAAATTGCAATATCTCGCCCAGCACACGCCGGTGAACTTCCGCATCGCGGATCACGCCCTTGCCGCGGGATGCCTCTTTTTTGCCCGCCTCGAACTGAGGCTTGATCAATGCAATAATTTCGCCTTCTGACTTCAGCCAACCCACGATGACGGGCAGCAAAGTCCTCAACGAAATAAAAGACGCGTCGATCGTTACCAGATCGATCGCCTCCGGCAATTGCTCCACGCTGCGCGCGTTGGTCGCCTCCATCACTTGTACCCGCGCATCCTGCCGTAGCTTCCAGTGCAGTTGCCCCTTGCCCACATCGATCGCATAGACTTTCGCCGCCCCCCGCTGCAGCAGGCAATCGGTGAAACCGCCCGTCGAGCTGCCCACATCCGCGCACACGCGGCCTTGCACCTCAATGCCGAACTGCTGCAGGGCCGCTTCCAGCTTTTCGCCGCCCCGCGAAACAAAGCGCGGTCCAGCGATCACCTCGAGCGTAATCTCGTCCGGCAGCAGGCTGGCTGGTTTGTCGATCAGCTGCCCGTTGGCGCGCACCTGCCCCGCCATCAGCAAGCGCTGCGCCTGACTACGGCTTTCAGCCAGCCCGCGCGCCACCAGCAGCGCATCGGCGCGTTGTTTCGCCATGCTGTGATTCTAACATTCGGGTCTGTTCGGCTTGCGCGTTGTCCTGCATCCTGAAGGATGCTATGATTCTGCCCATGCTGCTCGCGCTGATCAAGAACATGCGCCCGAAACAATGGGCCAAGAACCTTTTACTGTTCGCTGGCCTGATCTTTGATCGCCAGTTAACCGTTTCGGCTGCCCTGCGCACCACAGTGATCGGCTTTGGCCTGTTCTGCCTGCTCACCAGCGGCATCTATTTGCTCAACGACATACTCGATCTGCAAGCAGACCGCAAACACCCCAAAAAGAAACATCGCCCGCTGGCTTCGGGCGCGCTGCCTGTGCCGCTTGCTTTCGGCGCCGCGCTCGTTTTTGTGGCCGTCGCCTTCGTTGGAGGTTACTGGCTCTCTCCCGCGTTTGCCCTGGCTTGCCTTATTTACGCAGCCTTGAATTTATCCTATTCCTTTTGGCTCAAACATCTCCCAATTATCGACGTGATGGTGCTGGCTGGCTTTTATGTCCTGCGCGTCGGCGCCGGAGTAACTCTGATCCAGGTCGAGCGCTTTTCTCCCTGGCTCTATGTATTCACCACCTTCTTCGCATTGTTCCTCGGCATCGGCAAGCGCCGCGCTGAGATCAAAGCCAAGGGTGGCGCTCATACTCGCCGCGTGCTCGAAGGCTATACCGAACCCTTCCTCGATCAGCTGCTGCTGATCGTGCTCAGCCTGGCTATTCTGACTTACAGCCTCTACACGTTCTCAGCGCCCAACCTGCCCGAAAGTCATGCCATGATGCTGACCATTCCTTTCGTCATTTATGGCTTCTTTCGTTATCTTTATCTTGTGCAAGTTAAAAATTCGGGCGAAGCGCCGGAAGATATTTTGTTCAGCGACCGGCCTATCCAAGCTGACCTAGTGCTTTGGGGTCTATCCATTCTGTTGATCTTTTACTTTTCCTAAGACATGCCCGCCATTTCCGCCTCTGCCCCCGGCAAGGTGATCTTGTTCGGCGAACATGCCGTGGTGTATGGCCAGCCGGCCATTGCCGTGCCGGTGCAGCAAGTGGCGGCCAAGGCCATCATCACGCCAGCCATCCAAGCGGCCGCGGGCAGCGTTCACATTGATGCCCCACAGACTAACGTAGATGCGGACCTCGCCAATTTGCCTGCGACCGATCCGCTGGCGGCCGCGTTGCGAGCAACGCTCGACGAATTGAAAGTTAGCCAGCCGCCTGCATTCAAGCTGCGCGTTACTTCGACGATTCCTCTCGCAGCCGGATTAGGCTCCGGTGCCGCAGTCAGTGTAGCCATCATCCGCGCCGTGTCTGCTTTCCTCGGCAAGCCATTACCCGATGAGCGCGTTTCCGCCTTGGCATTTGAGGTGGAGAAGTTTCATCACGGAACGCCGTCGGGCATCGACAACACGGTGGTCACCTTTGCAAAACCGGTCTATTTCATCAAAGGCGAACCGATCCAGACCTTTCATGTGGCCAAGCCATTCATGCTGGTCATCGCCGACACAGGCGTCGCTAGCCCGACCCGCGTCAGCGTTGGTGCTGTACGCGCCGCCTGGGAAAAAGATAAGCCTCATTTTGAAGAGATCTTTGCCGCCATCGGCGCGATTGCCAAGGAAGCCCGCTCTGCGATTGAGAACGGCGAAAATGTCGCGCTGGGTCCATTAATGGATCGCAACCACGGCTATTTGGAAGAAATCGGCGTGTCGTCATCAGAACTGGACAACTTGGTCGTCGCCGCCCGCCAAGTCGGCGCCCAAGGCGCTAAGCTTTCAGGCGGCGGACGCGGCGGCAACATGATCGCTCTAGTGAGCGAATCCAGCGCAGATAAGGTGGCCGCCGCTTTACAGGCAGCTGGGGCAAAGGGGATAATCAAGACTATCGTGCAATGAGCCAGGAACTTATTTTTCTCAAGCTAGGCGGTTCACTCATAACCGAAAAGGACAAGGTCGCAACGCCGCGCCCCGATGTCTTAGCGCGGCTGGCGCGTGAGATCGCCGCCGCGCGTGCAGCGCAGCCCCGCCTGCAACTGCTGCTCGGGCACGGCTCCGGGTCCTTCGGGCATGTGCCCGCCAAGAAACACAACACCCGCTCGGGTGTGAAAAGCGCCGAGCAATGGGCCGGCTTCGCCGAAGTTTGGAAGCAGGCAGCCGCACTCCATCACATCGTGATGGATGCCTTGGCTGGTGCTGGGTTGCCCGCGGTCGCTTTTACGCCGTCGGCGGCAGTTTCGGCGGTCGATGGGCAGATGAAGACTTGGAATATCGAGCCGATCAAAGCCGCCCTGGCCGCCAATTTGCTGCCCGTCGTTTATGGCGACGTAGTTTTCGATACCGATCGCGGCGGCACCATTCTCTCAACCGAAGATCTCTTCGTTTATTTAGCTCACGCGTTGCAGCCAACCCGCATTCTGCTGGCAGGCGACGAAGATGGGATTTATCAAGATTATCCCCAGCGAAAAAAACTGGTAACTGAAATCACCCCAAATAGCTTCCCGCAATTTGCCGCTACGCTAGGCGGTGCGGCCGCAGCCGCCGTGGATGTGACTGGCGGCATGGCCGGCAAGGTGCAAACGATGCTCCAACTGGTCAAACACGCGCCCGGCTGCGAAGTGCGCATTTTATCGGGGCTGAAGGACGGCGCGCTGCAGCTGGCGCTCAGCGGGCAAGCGTTGGGCACTTTGCTGCGTGCCGATTAGCAAGCTTCTTCGTTTCAAGGTTTGACTCTCTCAATCTCCTAAATTAGACTTTTCGCTGACAATGATATTCACCCGCGATCAACTGGCAGCCCACGAAGAGCAAACACTGGCTCCTTATGGCATGCGCAGCCGCGCCAGCAAAGGGCGCGCCTATCCTGATAAAGAGCCGCAATATCGCACTAGCTTCCAGCGCGACCGCGACCGCGTCATCCACACTTCGGCCTTTCGCCGCCTAGAATATAAGACCCAGGTCTTCAATAATTTCGAGGGCGATTATTTCCGCACCCGCCTCACCCACACGCTTGAGGTGGCCCAGGTTGGGCGCACCATTGCTCGTGCGCTGGGCGCCAACGAAGACCTTATCGAAGCTATCTGCCTGGCTCACGATCTCGGCCACGCCGCCTTTGGCCACTCAGGCGAGGCCACACTGAACAAGCTGATGAAGGATCACGGCGGTTTCGATCACAACCGTCAATCTTTTCGCATCGTCACCGAATTAGAAAAACGTTATCCGGATTGGCCCGGGCTGAACCTTACCTGGGAAGTGCGCGAGGGCATCGTCAAGCATGAAACGGAATATGACGTATCCGACGCCGCCCAATTCGACCCTGAGCTGCGCGGCTATCTGGAAGCCCAGATCGCCAATGCCGCCGACGAGCTTGCTTACATGACCCACGACTTAGACGACGGTTTTCGTTCGGGCATGCTGACACCCGAGATGCTCAAAGAACTGGAACTGTGGCAACAGTTAATTCAGAGTATCGGTTGGGATGGCAAAGACATGACTGACCTGATGCGCCACCAGCTGATCCGCCGCCTGGTAGGCATGTTGGTCAGTGACGTGGTCAACGCTACCGACGAGCGCATTCAAAAGAGCGGAGCCAAGAGCGCGCTCGATATCCAGAAACTCGATCACAACGTCATCGGCTATAGTGAAGCCATGCAGTCACGCAACCGGCAATTGAAGGACCTTTTATTCAAGGACTTATACAATCATCCCCGCGTCGTTGGCATGGCCAACCGAGCCGAGAATGTACTCACAACGATATTTCGAGCCTACGAAGCCAAGCCCGAAATGTTGCCGCCGGACTTCCAGGCGGCCATCGCAGAACGTGGCAAATATCGCGCCATTTGCGATTACCTGGCCGGCATGACCGACCGCTTTGCCATGCAGGAATTTGAGCGCCTTTCGAATGTGAGCAGCTCGCCCTAGGCCATGAGC